>JANMNK010000554.1:0-10524 GCA_031373875.1 Pirellulaceae bacterium
TTCACACGCTTCTTTTAAGAGTGTTAACGCGGAGGCATCCAACATCCCTTCCGGTAATTGCCCCAACAGCAAAGCACAGAAGCGTTGTGCTCCGTACAACCCATATTCCTGTGCGGCTTGCCAAGTTAATTGAAGAAAGCGAGGAGTCGATCGTAGTCCGCTTCCCCAATCTTCGCATTTCTCGACTAGCACTTGCGCGTCGACATCCATCGGAAGCCGACTTTCATTTTCCAAGAAGACAGCAAAAGCTTCTGCGGACTCTTGTTTAGCTGATGACGAAGCCAATCGCAGTGAATTTGCAATTTGCAGGCACCGATTTAATTCAGATTGACGCTCATCCCCATAATTGAATTGCAGAGACGATCCATCGAATCGCCAGTCTTCACGGCTTGGAGGGAACGGATTCTGTTCGGCCAGTCGCAATCGTTGGAGTCGTTCCTTAAGCCGAGCGGAGATCGTTGCCTGACATTTCTCGACGGCCGGAACATTCCCAAGAACTTGCGATAAAATCGAACTACAAATTTTTCGTGTTTCGGTCGTGTCGGATTCCGAGTGGCATGCACCGAGATATTCGACGATGTATCTGCCCGGCTCGAGATGTTGGATCAACTGAAAAAGCCGCTCACGCTGTGTTGCGTCCTTGGTCAACAAAGCCGCTTGCACAACCAACACTCCTTGATCTTCGAAGCTCTGCAAAACCGCGGAATAGCTTGTGGGAGGCGACGTTGGACTTTGCATGACTTGCTGAACGAGTCGCGAGATCCCGGCGTCGCCTGCCGACTGCAATCCTAGAAGGCCGCGTTTTTGTTCGGTCAGCTTTGGTGACCGCAGTTTTTCGAGGTAACCGTCGAGGACGGTAGGTTCGCGATTGAATTTGGCTGCGCCATCGAGTACTCGTCCAATCTGGGCCTTTTGCGTATCGGTCAGTGATTGACCCTTGGTACGAATCGTGACCCATTCCGCTAGGCTGACTTCGGTTACCATTTTCGCTGCGTCCGCGTCTGAAATTTTCAGATTGGCCATCTCATCCAGAAAGCGTCCCAATTCGTCCCATTGCTCGATGCGACTTAAATACAAAAGCGCCTTGGCATAACCAGCTGGCGTTTTGGGTGGATCATCCCTAATCGACTGAACTATAGGGTGATCGTTCCGAGGCAGCTTGACCGTTGATGCAACAGGCGTTGCGTTATCATTCGTTTCCGTAGCAGTGTCGCCAACCGGCTCGTTTGAAAAAGCGTCCTGCTGCGCAGTCGCTTGAGGCAATGCGTTACCAATGGTTACACAAAGTAGAAGCACCGAGTGCATGCAAGTTCGCGTCAAGGCGACTTGAGCTCTCGAATTACGCAGGAACACCTGTCCAAAAATCATGCTGATAACCTTGAAGAGTCGACGAGATGACGGAGCAGACCGGATGGGGCTCACTCTATTGTAATTCCTGTTTCCATCGCGTGACTTGCTGGAGGACCAAATCTGGATTACTTGATCCTTCGCTTCGGTATGCCTGGACGGCAGCAGCTACACCGCACTTTTCCCGGAACCCAGGATCTAAATCCGGATTAATTCCCTGAATTTCCGCGTCCGTCAACTGTGCCAGGGGGACTCCCCTCTTCGAAGCCGCAGCAACCAGAGCCCCCACCAGATGATGCGAGGTCCGTTGCGGAATCCCTTGAGAAATCAGGTATTCCATGACCGTTGTCGCATCGAGATACCCATGATCCAGCCGACTCGCAATGACCGACCGCTGAAGTTCCGACTCACGAACAATGGGTGCAGCAAGTGCTAGACAGGCTTCGATTGTATCGAATGAATCAAATAGTGCGGGTTTGTCTTCTTGAAGGTCACGGTTATAAGCAAGCGGCAAACCCTTGACCAAAGCGAGCAACGTATTGAGATTGCCAATTACACGAGCTGACTTGCCACGCGTCAACTCAAGCGTGTCCGGATTGATCTTTTGAGGCATGATTGAACTACCCGTGCAGAACGCATGAGGCAGTCGAATAAACCCAAATTCGACGGTGGACCACAATATCCATTCTTCCGCCCAAGTGCTTAGGTGTGTTCCGATCATCGTCAAGACAAACGCACTCTCTATGACATAATCTCGATCGCTGCTGATATCGATGCTGTTGGCAGCCACTCCGGCGAAACCTAATTCCGATGCCGTCTGATTTCGGTCGATCGGCAAAGTCGTCCCCGCGACTGCTGCCGCACCCAAGGGGCACATGTTTGTCCTGCGTCGACAGTCTGCTAGCCGTTGTCGATCACGTGCGAGTTTTTCGATATATGCTAACCAGTAATGCGAAGCCACCACGGGCTGGGCTCGCTGCATATGCGTGTACGCGGGCAATATGACATCGTGATCGCGATCACAACGCGATAAAAATGCCCTCTGCAAATCCAGTAGCAGTGAATCCACGCGATCCAAAGCCTCTCGAACCCACAGCCTCAAATCCGTCGCAATCTGATCGTTTCGCGACCGCGCCGTATGCAGTTTGCGGCCCACATCCCCGATTCGATCGATCAGAGCTTGCTCGATATGCATGTGGATGTCTTCCAATTCGGTTCGCATGGGCAGCGAACCCTGCTCGAGCAACTTCTCGATCTCCCTAAGCGTTTCTTCAATCTGCTTAAACTCCGCTTCTGAGATAATTCCTTGCGTGGATAACATCCGCGCGTGTGCAATCGAGCCGCGAATATCTTGTGGAAAGAGTCTGCGATCAAAACTGATACTTTCACAGAACATCTCCAGACGTTTGTCCGTGCTGGCTTGAAAAACACCGCTTCGAGAAGGCGAAGTCAAATTGACACCTGGCAAAATAAAGAAATCGAAATAAGGAAAAGTCGCGATCTTGTTTATGTCGTCCTAGGGAACGGAAAACGGATCAATCGCATTCCCTTTCCCAATCCGACCAACCGCCTCGCAACTTGGAAGCACCGAGTCAACCAAACATGTAGACGGCGGGTTATGGAAGTGTCAGTTTACCTAAAAAGCAATTTGCGTGGATTCCGCTTGCCACCCACTCACCAGTCGATCATTTCCGGATTAAAACAATCAATACGCCATCGAATGCGTTAAAACTTGTTTATGCCGGAGAAATTGCGACGTGAACAAGTTCGTCTCGATTTTTACTTGCTTAAAGATTTCTGTTTACAATATAACAAATCATTTACTCAGTCCGAATTTTTGGAGTTCTTGTGTTCCATCAACAAATTAATCACAGACTATCAACGGTGGATTCGCTCCGGTTCGTTCGCGGCTTTCTCCATGCCGGGATATGTTCCTTCTTAGCTTTACCTGCTTTGACCATGCCGCTGAATGCCCAAGAGCAATCGTTAAAGCAAGCGGCCAGTGGCGTTCTTTCCATCGGTGTTGGTATATCGGATCAAATCGCAAAGCAACCCGATAGTTGGGAATTGCTCAATCGTCATTTTAGCATCGTGACGCCCGAAAACTGCATGAAGCCCGATGCAGTCCAACACGATGCAGGAATTTTCAATTTCGACACACCGGATCAGTTTGTCGAGTTCGCCGGCAAGAACAATCTGAAAGTTGTAGGGCACTGCCTCGTATGGGCGAAAGATGACCGAACGCCACCGTGGTTTTTTAAGGACGGCGATAAGGTCGCTGGCCGAGAATTGCTCCTCGATCGCATGCGCACGCACATCACCACAGTAGTCGCCCGTTACAAGGGTAAAATCGCTCAATGGGATGTCGTCAACGAAGCGATCGATGACGGCGATGGATACTTACGGAACTCAGGCTGGACAACCGCTTGCGGCGAAGAATTCATTGCGGAGGCTTTTCGTGCTGCTCACCTTGCCGACCCCGATGCGCTCTTGATCTACAATGACTACAACAACGAAAAGCCCGCGAAACGCGAGAGGATGGTGCGATTGATCTCGTCACTTCTGGCACAGGGAGTCCCCGTCCATGCAATAGGTCTTCAAGGACACTATGAAATCGATCAAATTCCGTTGGCGGAAATCGATGCAACAATCGAAGCCGTCAAAGCGTTAGGGCTGAGGGTGGTCGTATCCGAACTTGATATCGATGTCATACCTCGCGGCAAGTGGTGGGCCGAAAACGGCAAGTACCGTGACGAGCTTGCACAGGTCAATCCATACGCCGACGCATGCCCACCTGAGATTTTGCAACGTCAAGCGGAACAGTATGCCGCCTTGTTCGCAGTTTTCAGGAAACACAAGGACTCGATTCTTCGCGTTTCATTTTGGAACTTACACGATGGCCAAAGTTGGCTCAATTATTTCCCGTGGAACCGCGTAAATCATCCACTTCTATTCGACCGACAGCAGCAGCCAAAACCTGCTTTCCATGCTGTAATCCACGAACTCACAAAGCCTTTGCAGTAGTCGTAGAATTGTGAAAGCTATGCCGAACAGGACTCAGCGTGCCGCTGCACTTCGCGTTATCGATGCTAATGCGAATAGAGCTTTCGAAGGACTCCGTACGATGGAGGAAGTCGCGAGATTTGTCTTGGATGATGTCGAGCTTTGCACCTCCCTCAAACAGCTTCGACATCTCCTGCAGTCGTCTTTGGGACAAATACCTCAAGCCGAATTACTTCAAGCGCGGAACACTTCGGATGATGTCGGGACCGACATTAAAACGTCGAGCGAGTTATTGCGGTCAAGCTTTAGCGATATTGCAACGGCCGCTTCCCAACGCATCCAACAGTCGCTCCGATGCATCGAAGAGTTTGCTAAGTTAATCGATTGTGAGATCAGTCGCCAGGTTGAGTCTATCCGATACGCTGCTTACGACCTGCTCGGCCAATTGCAGTTGCGTTTGCATATGCACTCCCCGTTCCTACACGCCGCAAACTTGTATTTGTTGGTCGACTGCCAACTACCGCTGGAACAGTTCCAAGACCAGATAAGGGCTTTGTCTGAGCAGGGCGTGGACTTGATTCAAATACGCGAAAAAACAGGCGATGCGCGTACTATCAGCGACTATGTCCGCGCAGCGATATCTGCTGTGTCGTTCGAAAGAACCAAAATCATTGTGAACGATCGATTGGATATTGCTCTTTTGACGGGCGCTGCTGGCGTTCATCTAGGCCAGCAGGACCTTGATTTCAGAACCGTCCGACACCATGTGGGCTGTGGATTCATTATTGGGGTTTCCACGCACGACATAGAGCAAGTCGACCAAGCCATAGCAGACGGAGCGGACTACATCGGATGTGGACCGACCTTTCCGACATCCACGAAAATGTTCGACAATTTTCCAGGATTGGGTTTCTTAAAAGAAGCCGCTCAACGTTCGACAATTCCCGCCTTTGCGATCGGTGGAATACAGCTTGATAATCTCCCCAGCGTCTTAACCACTGGCTTCACTCGAATTGCTGTTAGTTCCGGAATTCTCAACACAAGCGACCCGATCCAGGCGGCAATCGCCATGAAATCGCTGCTTAATAAATCGCTGCTCAATAAGGCTTGATCGAATCGGGCTGAATGACGATCGATTTATAGCGTGCCCCGCTGCTACAATTTTTTTACGCGCGGTGCTGAATCCCACGCCGTCAGTGCATTACTTCCAAGCCATGAGATTCACCTATTCCGTCTGGGGAATAAAAAAACACCCGGCCAATAATTTGGCCGGGTGTTTGAACTTGTTTAAAAAGCGTTACTGCGTGTGCAGTAGAAGATTGGCTGATTAGCGTCGACCGCGGCCACCGCCGCCGCCGCCACCACCGCCACCACCACTACGTCCTCTTCCGCCGCCTCCACCGCCGCTGCGACCTCGTCCGCCGCCGCCGCCGCCGCCGCCGCCGTAGCCACCGCCACCGCCGCGACCGCCTCGGTCTCCGCCACGATCACCACCCCGGTCTCCGCGAGGAGGTCGGTCGCCACTGCTGCGTTCTGGTCTTTCGCTGCGTTCGCCGTCGGCACCTGTTGGAGCAAACTCATCGCCTTCGAAACCTTCGTCATCACCCTCCGGCGTTGCGAACTGGTCTTCGATGCCGAGTTCCTCAAGTGCACGTCGTCGAGACAACTTGACGCGATCATGGTCGTCGATGTCGATAACGAGAACTTGCATTGGATCGCCGACTTTGCAAATGGTATCCACACTGGTGACGTATCCGTTGGACAGTTCACTGATGTGGCACAAACCATCTCGACCGGGAAGGATTTCGACAAAAGCGCCGAAGTCGCGAATGCTGGTAACAGTACCTTCATAGATCTTGCCGATCTGGACGGTAGCCGTACAAGCTTCGACGCGAGCAAGAGCTTGTTTGGCTCCATCTGCACTCACGCTGGCGACAATAACGGTTCCGTCATCGTCGACATCGATGGTCGCACCGGTTTCTTCTTGAATGGCTCGGATGTTTTTACCACCCGGACCGATGAGTAAGCCAATCTTTTCGGGATCGATCTTCGTTCGAAGCAATCGTGGTGCATATCGGCTGATTTCCGACCGTGGACGTGGAATGCACGTGAGCATCTTCCTCAAGATCTCGATACGAGCCTCGCGGGCTTGCTTGAGAGCATTGCGAATGATTTCTTCGCTGATTCCATTAATCTTGAGATCGAGCTGGATTCCCGTTATGCCGTTTTGGGTACCGGAGATTTTGAAGTCCATGTCACCGAAATGGTCTTCGTCGCCAATGATATCCGTCAGCAAGCAGAATCGGTCGCCGTTTTCCTTTTCTCGAACCAAGCCGATCGAAATCCCTGCCACTGGATTGGTGATAGGAACACCGGCCGACATTAGTGCCAAGCAACCACCGCAAACGCTCGCCATTGAGGAAGAGCCGTTGCTTTCCAGAATGTCGCTGATCACGCGAATGGTGTATGGGAAATCGTCCGGATCTGGCAACACGGCTTCCAAGCTACGCTCGGCCAAAGCACCGTGGCCGATTTCTCGGCGGCCAGGTCCACGAATCGGTCGGCATTCGCCTACCGAAAACGACGGGAAGTTGTAATCCAGCATGAATTTCTTGCTGTATTCTTCCACGAGACCATCGACGCGTTGTTCGTCGCGTGAAGTACCCAGCGTGACAGACACGAGGGCTTGAGTTTCGCCGCGTTGAAACAGTGCGGAGCCGTGTGTTCGCGGGAGCAAGTCGGCTTCGCATTCGATGTGGCGAAGCGACGTGAGATCACGGCCATCGGGACGCGTGCCAGCGAGAATCAGGTCGCGAACGACTTGATTTTCAAAGTCGTGCCAAACGCGTTGGAACGTGTTCGTGCATAAAGCATCGGGTGCTGCTGGATCAGGAATCATTTCTGCGACAGCTTGGTCTCGAAGTTGCTTTACAGCATCCGCGCGGGCTTGTTTGCCTTCGGTTTGCTTGGCCGCTTTACAACGATCGTAATATCCAGTCTTGAACTTGTTGAATAGTTCCGAATCATCGACTGCTGTGAACTGCATCTTCACAGGCTTGACTCGCTCGGCGAATTCAAGCTGCAAAGCGATGACATCGCGAATTGTGGAATGGGCGAACTGAATCGCTTCCATCATTTCATTTTCGACGATTTCTTGGGAGAAACCTTCGATCATCACCACTTCGCGCTGATTGCCGGAAACGATCATATCCAGATCGCTTTCTTCCAACTGCAAAACGGTTGGGAAGGCGATGAGACGACCTTCGATGCGACCGATACGCACGGATGCGATGGGGCCTTGGAAAGGTAGATTGCTGATCAGCATAGCTGCAGCAGCGCCGTTCATGGCCAATACGTCGCCGTCATTTTGCATGTCGCTGCTCATGACCATGCACTGACATTGCACTTCGTCGATAAAACCTTTTGGGAACAAGGGACGAATAGGACGATCGATCAATCGGCTCGTCAATGTTTCTTTCGTGGTTGGGCGTCCCTCGCGTTTGAGGAAGCCACCGGGGAATTTACCTGCCGCAGCATAACGCTCGCGGTAGTCGCAGGTTAACGGGAAAAAGTCAGTTCCTGGTCGAGAGGCGCCACTCGCCACTGCGTTGAGAACGACTGTATCTCCATATTGAACGACCACACAGGCAGAAGCTTGCTTGGCAAGTTGCCCGGTTTCAAATGACAATACAGAATCACCAATTTGTTTTTCTACTCGAATCTTCACGCTTCAGAATCCTAATAACTGAAGGCCAAAGCTAGGCAGTACGTTAGAAAGGGAACTGCCGAACTCACAAACACAACACAACAATACGATGTCGACAATTTACAGACAGCTGACGTCAAAAACCTCTGTCAGCAGTTTTGAAAAGAACATTTCTAAAGTGCGGTGGGGAACCGCAGCACAACACAACAACACATTCATTTACAGCCTGGCGGACATGCAGGAAGCGGCCAGTTTGCATGTGTGGACAACTGCCGCTCAATTATTTTCACTACAAATTCAATACAAACGCATTTGTTGCAAAAGGGAATCGCGTATCCGACGATAGGCAAAATTTCTTTGAGCGAAACAAGCAACAATGCGAGAGACTACTTTCGAATACCTAAACGGCCGATCAAATTTTGATAACGCTGAGGATCTCGACTACGAACATAATCCAGAAGCTTGCGACGTCGGCTGACCATTCGCAACAATCCACGGCGGCTCGAGTAATCCTTGGTGTTGGCCCGCATGTGACCGGTCAGCGAATTAATCCGCTCGGTTAACACAGCGATCTGCACATCAGGCGCACCTGAATTCCCAGTCTTCACTCCGAATTCACTTACTAACTCTTGGATACGTTCTGTCGCAACGGTCATAGATAGATAAATCCCTGTTGAGTCTATTACTCAAGCCCAAACTTCTGAAAAAACGCGTCTACAATATCGAAAACCTTACTCTCGCAATCGCCTAAATTTAACGGTTTTCCAATGGAACGCAACCTCATTTGTAAAGGTACTTTCCACGCCCTCGAATGGGCATAATGCGGTACTGGACGTACGAAATGCTTTTATTTTGACGGTTTATTCGCTACGAATTGGATAATTCACCAAAGGAATGCGAATTTTCGAGGGAAACCCAATTCCTGGGCAAGTACGGCTTGCTTGCAGGCGGTTGTGAAACAGAATTTCATTGACTATTGAATACCAAGATCTACCTTCTAGGCAAATTCGTCATGGTTGCTCGACTCCAAAAATCCCAATTGCGCGGTGTCATTCCACCCCTGGTTTCTCCGCTCAATGCCGACGGCTCGGTCGATATTGCCGCTTTCCAACGCTTGATTGAACACGTTCTTCAAGGAGGCGTGGCAGGCGTTTTCGTATTGGGGACAACCGGCGAAGGCGTCGGAATAAGTTACTCCAAACGCCGACAGCTTGTCGAAGCCGCTGCCGAAACTATCGAAGGTCGAGTGCCGCTCTATGTCGGAATCACCGACACCTGCCTCGAAGAAGCAATTGACTTGACCGATTTTTCATTTCATTGCGGCGCTAATTCCGTTGTTGCAGCGGCTCCGTTTTATTTGCCGATCGATCAACATCTTACCCAACGGTACTTTTCGCTGCTTGCCGACGCATCGCAACTGCCAGTTGTTCTTTACAATATGCCAAGTTGCGTCAAAGCCATCATTGAGCCAGCGACCGTCTTGGCACTATCCCAGCACGAAAACATATTGGGCATGAAGGACAGCGGGGGGGACGTAGCTTATTTCCGCCGAATCGTTTCGTTGCTTGCAGAATGTGAATTCCCTGTCCTGGTCGGTCCCGAGCATTTGTTGTGGTCGACACTCCGTTCCGGTGGAACGGGTGGCGTTTGCGGCGGTTCCCAGATGTGGCCTCGTCTGTATTCGTTGCTTGTCGAAGCCCACGAACAAGGCGATCGCACGGTGGCCGCAACTTGCGATGCCTATATCCAAAAGGTCTCTCAGTGCGTTTACAAAGAAAGGGCCGGTCGTCGTGTTACTAGCGAAGCCATCAAGACCATCCTGGAATCCAAGGGCATCTGCCAACGATGGGTCGCGCCGCCTTTGGAGCCCCTGTGCGACGCAGACGCCGATAACTTGCTCAGGGCCGTTCAAGCAGTCGAGGCCGATTTGTCCGGTCTCGTCGAAGTCGGACCAGCACTTCGACCATTTGCACATTAAACGGCAATCGGCAAGAAGGTCCCTCGAGAAAGATCGACCAACGGACGCTTGCCAGCTTTCGCGCGAACTAATCTACGCAGCGCGTTTGTACATGCCATCGGCATAAAATCGTCGAATTCGAGCTACCACTGTTTCCTGCTCAGCGAGTGTCAGCTCCGGATAGACAGGAATATGCAGAATTTCATCGGAGGCTCGTTCCGTCTCTGGCAAGCTACCTACCTTGTAATTGCAGTATTGGAAGCATGGTTGCAAGTGCAGGGGAAGCGGGTAATAGATCTCGCAACCGACATTGTTGTCCTGCAAGTGCTTGCGTAATGCATCGCGAGAACCACTCTTCACGCGAATACCAAACTGATTCCAAACGTGCAGAGTATCGGGCATTTGATACGGCAACTCGACCGCTTCACTGAGCCGGAAATTCTTGAACATCTCCACGTAGCGAGCAGCGTTCTGTTGGCGTGCAGCCGTATATTCGTCAAGCCTGCAAAGC
>JANMNK010000253.1:0-2375 GCA_031373875.1 Pirellulaceae bacterium
CGTCGTTAATCTTGGAGCTCCACTTCGCCCGGAACAAATCCACCATGGCCAATTCAATTACAAAATCGCGTATGGGCGGGGGATAAAGTACGCTGGCATCATACACGACCGTGAAGTGACTCAAGCCTAATACCCCATGTCGAGATCTTCGGCTTGCTGTGTCAGTTTTTCCAAAGTCTCCAGTCGCTGCCGATCCATCGTCTTTTTGTAATCCATCAGATCTTGAAACTGAATTCGACGATGGGTGCCGACCTTGCGATGCCGGATGACATTCTTTTCCAATTGCTCGATCAAAAACGGGCGAGACACATTGAGAATGTCAGCCGCCTGCTGGGTGGTCAGCTCGGCATGAATGGGAATGATGGTAACGGCGTTTCCTTGCGACATTTGCGTAAGAATATCGTTCAGCAAACGAAAGGCGGAAACAGGAATTAAGACTGTCACCTCTTCGCCAGCCTCGTTTTCAGTACGAATTCGGAGCTTGAATTCCTTGCGAGTTATTCCGCAGCTCAGAAATCGCGTCAGACTGCGAGAGCTCTCTTGTGCTAGAGCCGCTTCCTCCGGGGTTGGAGTCAGGGCTTCGGGTCGTTCGTCAAGTATGGTTGTCATGGGTTGTTGTCTTCCTTGTCTGCCAGCATGCAGATCATTGTTTTCTATCCCAATGCTATCGGACAAACGCAACAAACGCAATAGTCGAATCAAAAGAAACAGCCGATTCAGACGCCAAACCCTGCAATTTTTGCCGAAAACTGCGATTTTGAGGCCCTTAGACAACTAGTTTGACACCCTTCCGGACAGTTCATAGAGCAACGACCGGTGACGGGAAAAGCTGCTGCATCAGCCCTTGCTTGTGGGTCTTGAGGGCATCGAGCTTTTGGGTTTGCGCAGCGATGAGGTCGTCGAGGCTGGTGAGGCAGTCGGCGAAGCGTTGTTGTTCGGGACTTCGGGGGAAGGGATTGGAATCTTATCAAGCATCGCCTTGGTCAACTTCTGCTGCGGTAGTTGATCTTTGCCAGCGTCCGCTGGAGGTTCCAATCGAACTTCAGGCTGTCGTTTTCATCGTCCTTCAATGGGGCTGAGCCAAGAACCGAATTCGAAGGCACTGTCCTTATGGGCAAATGTGCCCCATCTGGCGGTCGAGGTCTTTACGATCGACAACGAACAGGTATTTCTCGATGTCCGGAGAATCTTTGAGCAGCGTGGAGGCTTTGAATCAAAAGACCTAGATTCTCGGATTTCGAGGGGAATTATCTCGAAAGGCTTTACATTTCCGGTAGGATGCTCTTCACGTCTGCTGGATTCGATTTTTCAGCTTCCTCGTTGCCTATTTGGACTAAGACGTGATGGTACCACGTTTTCTATTTGGATTAATTCTCGTCTTCATTTCATCGCCGCGGGCGCAATCGCTCTACAGCCAGGAACAATCTGCTGCAACTCATGTCGCGAACGACGAGTTGATTTCGGTGTATGAAGGCTCGTTGCCAATTATCATTTCCGCGCCGCACGGCGGTAGGAAGTCGATTCCAGGTTTGATTGCTCGTACCGGCGCAGGGCTTGAGACGGGTGGCAAAGGATTTTTTACTGGACGAGATTCAGGTACTGAGGAATTGGCGCAGGATGTTGTTGCAGCGATCGAGAGGGAAATGGGCGGCCAACCATTTGCTGTGATCAATCGTGTCCATCGAAAATTCTTGGACGTTAATCGCCCTTTGGATATTGGTACTGAGCGCGAGCAGGCCCAGCCAATTTATCGCGAGTACCATTCGTCGCTGGCACAGCTTTGTCGGCAAGTCCAAAACCAATTTCGCGGCGGTTTGCTGCTCGATCTACATGGCCAAAAGTTTGATCCGGAAACGATCTTTCGTGGTACCCAAAACGGAAAAACAGTGGCACTTTTGCAACAACGTTTCGGTGCATCGGCCCATGTTGGAGACGAGAGTTTATTTGGCCTTCTAAAATCGCAGGGTTTAAAAGTTTTCCCAGAGCCGGGAAATGGAAAAGAGCAATCGGGTTTCACCGGAGGCTACATCGTTCAATCGTACGGTAGCCACACCACTTTTGGAATTGATGCCGTTCAGTTGGAGTTTGGAAGTCGTTTTCGTTCGAAAGAAAATCGCAAGAAGACCGCCAAACAGGTAGCAACCGCAGTCAAGCTGTATTGCGATCTATATCTCAAGTCCGCAATAGCCTCCGACCAATGATCGCCATCGTTGACATCAATTGCGATGCGAATTCATCGACAGATACGTGTGCTTAAACGGAAATAGTTTCTATCAAGACGTTTAGCCGCCGATAGGCGCGCGGGGATAGTAATCGATTTCAAATTACGTTTTAGCAGCCGGTAGTTTCTTGGGCGCGCTGCGCGGCTAAACGGA
>JANMNK010000265.1:0-1737 GCA_031373875.1 Pirellulaceae bacterium
CTGTTCGCGAAAATACATGAAATCAAAAAGCATCGCTCCGGTTGCGGCGACCATAATCAAGAATGGAATGGGATGCTCGAATGGCGACAATCGAATCCATTGAGCCAATCGTTCTGTTCCGATGAAGTACGCAAGAAACGTATGAGCCAAGAACATGGCCAACATCAAATAGGCACCAAAACGTGCAGCTCGTTTCCAAAGTGGCATCGGACCTTTTGGCTTACCACCCTTGCCTTTCGTTCCGTCAAATAATCGATCGACGGGCCGGAATACAAACTCCATAAAGACAGTTTGAGGACACCCCCAACCACACCAAACGCGCCCGACTAACGCAGTTGCCAGAATGATCGCTAGGAAGACGCAAATCAGGAACAGTGCCAACAGGAAAGTGTCCGTCGGCAAAAACGTCAAACCGAAAATTGTGAAACGTCTTGCGGGGATATCAAGCAACACTAACGGCTTGCCATTCAGACGCAAATGCGGAATTACCGCAAACACGGCAATCAACACGTATGCCACAACCCGCCGCAATTTCCAAAGATTGCCTTGCGCCAAACGCGGAAACAGCCAACGGCGCGAACCGTCTTTCTCAAGCGTTGCGAGTACGTGCTCCTCCGCTTCGAGAATAACACCTGTGTTCCCAGTCCGAGAGCTAGTGGGCTCGGGCGGTCGGGCAACATCTGACTTTTTCATTATCGTATTTTTTCCTAACCAATCCGCCGGCTTGGGCGCCTCGATCCCGCTAAGCAATTACATATCGAGTAATCTGCGAAGGGATTCGATCACGATTGCCGACGGACTTGATCGCCTCTGGATTCCGTATCACTTGGGATTCGAATCACCCGATTTCTCTGAAGAACCGGACTTGGGAGCTGACATCTTGGCTATTTCGTCTGCAACCGATTTCACATCCTCATCCCAGCTTTCGACTCTGTTCGATCCATCCGGTGCTTTGCCATTCGCCGCAGGCTTTCCTAAAAGCGAAGCAACATAAGCTGAGACCATCACGACTTCGTTGGGATGCAGTCGATTTTTCCAAGCGGGCATTGCTGCCCCCCCCGCACCTTCGTTGATCACTTTGCCGATGTCCTCCAGATGCTTGACGTTTTTCCATTGATTGTCAGTCAAGTTCGGCCCCACCAAGCCACCCGCATCGGGTCCGTGGCAGGATTGACAATGGGTTTTGTAAGTGCCTTCACCAAAACTAACCCATTTCTCATCGCTTTTGTATTTTGCAATCGTAGCCCGGTTCGCCGTCAGTTCGCCCATCTCCTCGAACTGTTTCTTGAGGAGAACGTTTTTTGCGTATTCATATTGGTCGAGCATGGAACGATTTTCAGCGCCAAAGTGAAACCAAACGTAGTACAACGCGCTAAAGACAATCGTTGCAATGAAAATCCAACTCCACCAACCTGGTAAGGGATTGTCGTATTCTTTGATGCCGTCGTAGCTATGATCGGTCAGTTGTTGAACTTCGTTTTGAGTACTCATTCGGCGTGCTCCTTTCGACCTTCTTCCAAAGGCAATCTTGCCATTCGGTCAATCTCCGTGCGATTGGTAAACACCGTGCGAATGCTGACGGCAATGAACACAATCACGAACAGTGCCAAAGCGATTTCGGCACATAGGGAATAATCTAAAAACGAAACAACATCGCGAATCATTGTGTGACGACCTCCGGCGGAGTTGAGGTATTGTTGCCATTTGCCTCAATGCCACTAGCAGCCGGATTTGCTC
>JANMNK010000278.1:0-7306 GCA_031373875.1 Pirellulaceae bacterium
AAAATCCAAGGTCGAAATTATTTCTTGGCAGAAATTATTTCTTGCCAGGGCGGCGTTTGTACCGAGCTTCCATCATCTTGACAATATCTTTGGCACCCGGAAGCGTACCGTACATTTCGAAGACACGCGTGTTGTCGTCAACATGCTTTTCGACATTCTTCCCCTTGGCTTTGTTGCCGGTAGTTGGATCGGTGGCTTCGTATTCCATCGTCATCGTTCGAGTTTTCACGTCATAGTTGCCTTTGGTATTCATGATGTGTGGGCTCATCGTATCGCACCAAGTTCCTACATACATCTTCTCAACGGGATCGTAGCCCGTTTGTCCATGACCGGTGAATGGCGCGCCTGCGAGTTCGCCTTCGAATTCCGTGATGACAAAGAAACCGCCGAGCATCTTGTTCGTTTCGGTCGCCTTGCTACTCATTTTCGCGCCCGACGGGCCTTCTGGGTAGAAATCGACGTCTACATCCCAAACGCCCACCAACGCCTTGAACATTTCGTGCTCTTTCGTTGGTTCTGGCGGTTGCTGCCCGCAGACGAATGACGGAACTGACAAGACCAAAAGACACATCGTAGCAAAAAGCGTTTTTCGTAAAGCCATAGTTGCACTCCTAAGAAATAGTGACGGAAAGAGAAATAGAGACAGAAAAATAAGTTGAATCAATAACGATTGCATCGTTAGAAATCCAAGGAAGACTCGTCGAGCAATTCACGAATATTCTTCCGAACGAGCTCGTCACCGGTGGCACCTTTCCATCTCAGTTCGCCAGGCCACCAGAAACGAATGTAACCTTCCTTGTCAATCAAGTAGATCGTGGGCCACATGGTATTTCCCCATGCGTTCCACGAGCCTTTGTTAGCATCGATCGCAATTGGGTATTCGATTCCATCGCGTGAGGCATTCTCACGCACGCTATCGACGTTGCGTTCCGCATCGATCTCGGGCGTGTGAATACCGATCATGGCAAAATCCTCACCTTTGAATTCCGCCCACAGATCATTATAAATCGGCAGATTCGCTTTGCAGTTGGAGCAGGCAAACGCGTAAAAGTGCACAGCGACAACTTTGCCTTTAAGATTCTTCAAGGTTTCGCCGTTTCCGTTGATCCATTCCGAAATTCTTTCGAACTCAGGTGCTTTGGGGTAGATGCGTTTTAGGCGAGTTAAGTCAAACGATGGGCCCAGCAACGTAAACACACCGGTCTTTTGTTCTTGATTCAAAATCTTGAGAGCCGCAGCATCTTCTGTCTTGCGGGCGTCTTGGTGTTTTTTGCTTAATTCCGGGTCAGCACGACCCCGCCGGATAGCTGCTTCTGCCGCTGCTGCAATTCGCTCGTTGTTGGCGAATAGTTCCTCAAGTGCCTGACGCTGACTTGGGATGATATTTAGCGACGACATCACGTCTGGTCGTACAAGCATTCGAGCCGACTGGGAACGACGCTCAAGCTGATCTAAACGTTTAATTTGGTCTTCATTAAAGACCGTCACCAGTTGTTCGCGAATCCATCGCTCTTGTTCAGCGATCGCCAAGTAACGTTCTCGCGTGGCCAAATTCCGTGCACGAAACCACGGCCCATCGGTTTTCTCGAAGAGCTTCTCAAGCGACTCGACCTGTTGCGGCTTTAAACCCAGCTCCGCGTGGACCTCCGGTGCATGCAACAACCCAAGCAGTTGTTGCGGTACCCACTCCAGCTTTGATTTTGTGTTGTCTGCACCTTGTGAAAAAAGTTGGGCGGTGCAAAGCGAGCACGCCAACATCATCATCCAACCGAATCTTGATCGAACGACGGTTTTAGAAAACTTTGCCATGTGGCTCTCCTTTGAGAGTCCCTCCAGAATGAAATCCCTGTAACCCTTTGTAAATTTGACAATGAAAAAGTGTTTCTAACCACTCGGCCATATCGATCGAAACGAAAAATTGAGGAAATTGTCGACTTTTGTTCAAGCCTCACCGGCTCTAAACGAATTTCTAGTTGTTTGGCACAGTACTCGCATTACATCCACTCCGTTCCGATCCAAGTATCCCGTCAGTTTCGATCAGTTAAAAAAGGAAGTTCAACATGTTGGTACTGTCGCGTAAAGTTGATGAGCGAATTCAAATTGGCGATAACATCACGATCACCGTGGTTCAAGTTCGCGGAAACAGTGTCCGTATCGCAATCGATGCCCCTAAGAGCGTGCGAATTCTTCGTTCCGAATTAGAAGGCAAACCGCCGAAGGTTCACGGCGAGCTGAAACTGGATTTGGATGCGATTCCACGAGCAAACGCCAGAATGCTCCAACAAGCCGATGCTCGGGACGACGAAACTGGTTCGCAAGACATGGTTCACGAATCGGGAACTGTAGACCCAGCGTTGATTGCAATTTACGACGGCCAACCTCGAGCGGTTCCGATACCAATCAAGCGCCGTTACTTTTCGTGTGTCAGCTAGTTTCACAGGACACGGTGTCGAGCAATGACCGCTATTGCCGACACCCGTGGCAGCTTTATTTGTGATATCCAACTGGATCGGGCAAGCTTTTCAGATGCATCAAGTTTCCCGTTGAGTTAAACTCGAACAAATGAACTAAACATGCAATCGAAAAGCGTCTTTATTGGGAAGCGAATGGCAACGGGCGCAACCGCTGACAAAGCGATTTCCATCGACAAAAAACCGGAGTTGGTGGTCTTGAGCGCGACTGATGCCGATCCGTTCGGACGTGGCCACGGGAAAAACTAACTTGCCAAGTTCTGGGCTCGAATCTTCAAGCCAGATGGCCGTGCTCCTTGTCAAATCCACTCCGTCAAGTGACCGATCCACGGCAAAAGCTTGGCAAAGTCTAGCTGGTCCGCGGGTGAGATCGCGAAGCCCAATCTTCTCGCCACGGCGGCTTTGCATCAACTCCGTGCCCTCCACAGGTTCAACGGCTCGGATCAATACGGCGGCACCTTGCCCCGACTGCTCGGTGACAACGTTCATACAATATTTGGCGTGAATCGGGTAAACGTACAATGTTCCGGGTGCGGCGAACATCGAGCGGTTTCTGTTCTTGATTCCAGAGAAAGAGTGGCTAGCCTCGTCGTCTGTGGCAAGATATGCTTCGACTTCGACGATTACGCCAGAAACGAGCCCCTCCGGTGTTTCCCGAATCAGTAACTTGCCGAGCAAATCTCGCGCGACGGTTAGCGTGGGACGATCGTAAAAGGAATAATCGAGCTTCATGAATCAGAACTGCGAAATACGCGCAAGATGGATTTGGTGCGTTGACCGACCGCCAATTGAAAACGCTGGCCTACTCATTGTTGATGGGCATGCAACCCAGATCGACAGGCCATCGGCTCAAGCGATTGATCTTGGGGATGTCTGCATTGTGCCAGCTTTTGTGAATGCGCATACCCATCTCGAGTTTTCCGATCTACAAAATCCGATTTCCTATGAAACAACTTTTGCTAGTTGGATAGCAAATGTGTTAGCTCATCGTCGCAAACGACAAGAAGCCCAGCCACCCTCCAGTTTTCAATCAGCGCGTCGCCAAACAATTCTGCAGGGCCTGCAGGAAGCCTGGCAAGCGGGTTGTGCGACAATTGTCGATATGATCACCGAGCCATGGTCTGTCGAGGATATTTTCGCCGCAAACCGCTCATTGCAAAACCGCTCATTGCACTCGCTTCCAAATTGGGAAAGAGAACTTACGCTTTTCGCGCTACCCGAAGTTTTAGGTGTAGTTGCGGAACGGGCTCGCCAAACTTTGAAGTTCGCTCAACAAGTTCAAACGAATCATCATTCCGAGCAAAGTGCTTTGGCAGTTCAATTTGGCGTCAGTCCTCACGCACCGTACTCAACGCCCGTGGGTCTCGCCGAACAATCCGTCCAATTAGCGAATCAAAATGATCAGCTAGTCAGTATGCACTTGGCGGAAACTCGCGAAGAGATGGAGTTTTTGGAGCAAGGAACTGGTCCGCTGGCAGATATGCTCAATCGTTTTGCGCCGTCACCAGTGAGCCGTGTTCCACGCTCGATTCAAGACTATTTGCAGATTTTGTCGACTGCAAAAGGATCGCTCGTTGTCCACGGAAATTACTTGACTGCCGAGAACATTGCGTTTATCCAACGTCATCGTGATCGCATGGCAGTCGTCTATTGCCCTCGAACACATGCCTATTTCCAGCACGAACCTCATCCGTGGAAAGAATTGCGGGACCAAGGCATCCAAGTATTTCTGGGCACGGACTCGTTAGCATCCAATCCAGATTTGAATATCCTCAGCGAAGCCCGTTTTCTTTTCCAGCAACATCCGTCGGCAGATCCCAGCGTGCTGCTTTCCATGATTACCTTACGTCCCGAAACATTCCTGAGTTCCGTTTCACGAGAGCCATTGGCCTCGCCAAAGACGTTTGCAGTCGTTCCCTGCGATGCCCGGACCTCGTCGGAGGTTGGCAGTTCTCTATTAAGTGGAACTGAGCCAGCGGTGCCGTTATCTTTGCAAATTCAACGTCGATTGCAAAGCAACTGAGATTTCGCGTTCCTAGACAGCTTTTCTTTCTTGCCATCTTGGTTTAACTTCAAGGGTTCAATCTAATTGGACTTTTGTCAAATTGTGAATTCCTGAGGAGTTTTTTATGCGTACCTTTTTGAATTTTGCCTGTCTCTTCGGACTTGGAATGACCGTCGGCTGCGGCCCGTCGTCAGAGTACCCAACTGCCAGTAGCACGACGACGGCCTCGACGGAAGTTGCACCACCGGCGACTCCTCCCGAAGAGTCCACGCAATGGACACAACTGGTGATTCCGACCATGAAATCGGTCAAGGAAGACTGGCCCAAGATCGAGACGGCTTTGAAAGCTCAGCCAGGCGTCAAGGAAGTGCGTTACAAACCGACCGAGGACGACGTTATTCCCGATAGCATCGTATTAATCAAACACACGGCCGATTTCGACAACAAGAAGGTCGCAGAAGTCCTCGGCGAAGCCGGTTACAAAGACGCAACCGTTAAGGGATTCTAGTCGAAGCGTTTCTTAAACGTAACTGTCCATTTGCAAAGGGCCTCGCCACAACACGAGGCCCTTTTTCTTTGTTGGTCGAATTTCTAAAACAAGCTTACGCGGCAGGGATCTCAACGAGTGGCGTTGCGATGCCGCTGGAGTCGATTTGCCAAGGAATCCAAACCAGCGTCAGCAAGTTGACTCGGATGTCACTCTTCTTCGAAGGAATCTCGATCGATTCCAGTTGAAGATTCTCGGCGCTGAAAGCTGTCGAAAGCTGATCAATTTCCGCTTGGCATTCCTGCTCCAATTGCTCCCGTTCGGCTTGCAAACTCTCCAAGGTCTCTTCGACGCGACCGACATCACCTCGCTGCTGAACCGCTTTACCGATGCCGCGAGCTGCCGATGCAGCCTTGGAGACGTTTGTCTTACTTGCAACTTTGTTGCCAAGAAGCGCGCCCAAAATGGATGACCCCATGTTCAGCATGGACTGAAGCGTTTCTTGCTTGGCTTGAGCTTTTTCCTTTTCCAATCGCTGCTCTGCTGCGGCAATTTTCGTTTCAAAAGCTCTGAGTTTTGTTGCATATTTGGCTCTTAGTTTTTCTACTTCCAAGTCGCGAGCTTCTCTGGCGAGTTGGGCCATTTCAATGCGGGCGTCACTCTCGGACTGATTTGGTTTCGAAAATCGTTTGAGCTGGGCGTTTGAAAAGATTTTGACGACATAATGACGATACAAATACTCTTTAAGGTCCTTGTCCCAACTCTTGTAACTGCGAGCGGCTACCATTTCGGGTGGCAATTCTGCAAAGGACCATCCATCATCCGGCTGGAGCCCTAATTCCAATCGATCAGGCGGTATTTCCACCGAAGTGCTCCAAACTGGATCGGGCAATCCGTGCTCGCAGGGGACGAGCAACGAATAATCTTGCCAATAGTCGATCGACGAAGTAGCACGAACAAAATGCAAACTCGCTTGGCTCAAGATTGCGGGTCGATAAATCATTTTGGCGTTGGCCTTCGGCACTTTCTGCGGAACCCAAAATCGCTCGTTGACGTCAGCCGGAACAATGGGCCGCGAACCCGACGATTGCGTGGCAGCCGTTCCAGATGATGAAGCGGAAGTACCGCCTGATGACGGACCACCGGAACTTGCCGCCGAACCGGGCGTCATTTTCTTCCGGCGTTCCAACATGAGCGATTTGATGTGATCTCGCGACAAGGGTCCGCGAAGGAATGATAACGCCCAACGACTTTGAAAGATCGTTGGACTATCATCATGTACGTTGTTCATCAAGAAGACTCGACTGCCCAACGCCGACAAAGTTTGCTCCATCGAGGCGCGGTCAAACTTTGAACCCGTCTGGGATGCGGCCCCTTCTAGTCCATCCAGCACTCGGTCCTTGTCGCGCTGCGTTTGCAATCGCCCCAACAGCCAGGTTCCCATGTTGGACAATCCTTTGTAGTCCAGGTCGACGGGATTCTGCGTTGCCAGCACAATTCCCAGGCCAAATGCGCGAGCTTGTTTGAGTAGCGTCAGCATGGGTGGCTTGGACGGCGGCACTGCTACGGGAGGGAAATAGCCAGCGACCTCGTCCATGTAGAACAGCGCTCGCAAGCTGCTGGTCCCTGGCTGAGAACGCATCCACGACAACAACTCGCCAAGCAGCATGGTCACAAAGAACATGCGCTCGGTGTCGTTGAGATGCGCGATCGACAGGATGCTGATCCTCGGTTTGCCTTCGGCCGTGTACAGCAGCCGTTTGATGTCCAACGGTTCGCCTTCCAACCAACCAGCAAATGCCGGGGAGGCCAGCAGGTTGTTGAGATTCATCGCCAACGCGACGCGTTTGTCCGTAGGAAAAAAGCTTTCCAAATCAAGCACACCAATTTGCTTGATTGGCGGCGTCTGGATTTGCCGAATCAGTTCGGGCAAGTCCAAGTTCTTGCCATCGCGCCAAGCTTTATCAAAAATATTCGACAACAGAATATGTTCGCGGCTAGTGAGCGGATCGGCTTCGATGCCCAGCAACGTCAACAATCCCGACGCGGCTCCCGTAACTTTCTCGCGCATGGTTTCCGAATCTTCGATGACGGCGGCTGGCGGTGCGTCGAAGCTTTTGAGTACGGTCAGAGGCAACCCGATATTGCTGCCAGGTGTATAGATGTTAATGTCGACGGAGTCGCGAAATTTTTGGATGCGCGACGGCTCCTGGCCCCAGCTTGCCAAGCCCTCTCGCCATTTCGTTGCCGTCTGACTTGCCAAGACATCCAGCTCAACGCTTTGACGAGTCGCTTCGCCTGGTTCGATCCAAGGTTGGAAATCTCCAGGCTGTAAGTTTGGAA
>JANMNK010000340.1:0-8430 GCA_031373875.1 Pirellulaceae bacterium
GGTAGGAGCCAGCTTTGGAGGTTATACGGTCTACTGGTTGATGGGCAATGCTCAAGATCGATTCCAAGCGATGATCGCCCATTGCGGAGTATTCAATTTGGAATCGATGTCCGGCTCGACAGAGGAATTGTTCTTTACCAATTTTGATTTGGGCGGACCCTATTGGAAAAGCGACGATCTACAAGAAAAGTACGACGCTTTCTCACCTCATCGATTTGTGGGTAATTGGCGGACACCGCTTTTAGTCATTCACGGCGAAAAAGATTTTCGTGTTCCCGTAACGCAAGGTATGGAAGCGTTCACTGCCGCACAGGTGCAGGGCGTGCCAAGCCGTTTTTTGTACTTTCCTGGCGAAGGTCACTGGGTTTCCAAACCGCAAAACAGTGTGCTGTGGCAACGTGTGTTCTTTGACTGGTTGGAAACCCACCTCAAGTGATCGCTCGATAGGTTCGATAAACGGGAATCGAGGGGAATCGATGCGTGTCCATCACGGAGCGACGGGAGCATCGGACAAGTCCCAGGCTTCGATGCCCTTGGCTAGCCGGACAAAGTACGTTGTGCCCGATATAGCCGGGTGCGCTAGAATTTGAGCGGACTTGGCAGACAACTTTAATCGACCGCGCTCTTCGATCTTTCCCTCACTCATGCGCAACAAAATCACATCGCCGTTATTACAGGTGACCAGCACACGATCTTCGCATGCAATCAAGCTGCAATAATCATTTAAGGATTTGTCGCTGAATTTGGCTGCCAAGGCCAAGTCTTTTTTCAGGTCAAGGACATAGAGTTCGCGGTCGACTCCCACCAAGTACTGTCCTAACTGAACGGGCGTGTGTGAGTCGCCAGCCATATCTTGGAACTCTGCGGCAGGTTCGTTTCGAAGACGTCCATCCGACTCGAAGTAATGAATTCGGGTCGCGTTGTTTTCTGAGGTCAATACGATTCCGTTCTCGACAAGCACAGCAGTGGGAACATTAAAATCACTTTTGATCGCCGGTTGAACTTCCCAAAGCCGCTCGCCGGAATTCACGTCCCATCCGCTGACGGTCTTTGCATCGAAACCAATCACTTGCGTTCGACCACCGATTTCGGATTTCACCAACGAAGCATATGCGGCTTCGCGGCCTGGCGTTTTCCAGACGACCTCTCCGGATTCTAGAGAAAGCGCAACAATCGACGAATCGACGCCGCCGGGCTGAATGATAAGATGGTCGTCGATCACTATTGGCGAAGCCGAATAACCCCATTGCGGCAGCTTGCCATCCAAATCTTGGATCATATTTTTCTTCCACACGACATCGCCAGTTTCCAAGTCCAAGCAATGCAGATCCCCGAATGCTCCTAGCACGATAACGTAGGGGTCGGCAATTAGTGGTGTCGCTCGCGGTGAGTTTCCGTAATCGAGTTCGCCGCTGGCGGGGTACCTGAATTGCCAAAAAGCGAGCCCGGTTCCAGCATCCAGACAGGTGAAAACGTCCTGTCGATCTGCCCGATCACGCGAAGAAACGACCACAAAGTCATTGATCGCCGCAATTCCGCCTATGCCTTGGTTAGGCAACGGAAACTCCCACAAACGTTTTGGAGCGATCAGTGTTTTGGGAAGCCAACCGACAATACCGTCGCGGTTTATCCCTCGCCATTGCGGCCAACTAGCTTCGTTTTCTGATAACTTCGCCGTGAGGGTGACACTGTTACGATTGGCGGAAACAGTCGACGTCAGTGCGCCGCGATCGCTACTTGTTACTTGCTTTTTTTTTGGGAGCCGTAGGAAACGAAACCGTCTTTCGTTTCCAATGCTTTTAGCATCTCTTCGGATTTCATGTCCAAAAGTGCGTCGGCGATACTCTTGCGAACGTCCTCCGAAACTTTCGAATCGACAAAAGCGGAAACAAAGGGAACTTCAGCGGATTCGCCAATGATGCGCAAATCGCCTTTCTTGATCGTCCCGCAACCTTCGAGTAGGGGCGCTGCGTAGCTGCTGATGACGGCGACCGTTTTCTTTCCAAGACCGTCCGCGATCAACTGCTTAGCCGCGATGGAACATGAAGCACACACATCGCCATCTTTGGTTTCAACTTCTAACTCCCGCAGCATGGCTTTAGGAGCCAACGATTTCTCGTCGCAATCGTCGGGCCCCCAAAGAACTTTGTAACCGTCAATATCGAGAAGCGTTGCTGCTGGATCATCTGCCAGGACGACAAAGACGCCGCGCTGCATGACGCTGCCCTTCATGTCGGTCAACTGAGCCACGGGTAACAAGTCCCGTTTGGTTTTCTTTGCGTCGTAGCGCACGACAGAATCCTTGCCGATAACAATCTGCGCTTGGCCATTGGCGACACCGTCAATTGCCGTCGTCAACGATTCTGACCAAACAACGCGAACAGTCTTACCGAGTCGCTCGTGCAGATAGTCCGCCAATCTTTCGTATTTGCGTTGTGCGTAACCTTGGACACAATCGCAGGCTAACGGCGTCGACATGGGGTCCATGACGATCACAGTCAGTTCGGCGTTCTTGGGACCGTAGGGATCGACCGCCAACGTGCGGGAATACGTCAGTGACAAACAGACAAGGCTAAACAGAATCATTGTCCGGATCATTTTGGTCTCACAAAATCGAGTAGAAGACGTCGATAGGTATCGACTTTGGCGAGGAATTTATTTGGACTGGATTCGCCCATGAACCCGTCTCGGATGTAACGAGTCCAGCCAGATCAACCGGTTGGACTCGCTGTAGGCAATAGCTGCGAATCGAATTTATTTCGACTCGCCAGCTTTATCTTTATCTTTCTCTTCACACTTTTCTGAATCGCATTTTTGCCCGCAAGCATCTTTGCTGATCAGTTTGTAGCGAAGCTCTTCGGACATTTTCAAGTTGGGTGCACCATAGAACCAAGTGAGTGCAATTTCGTCATCACTGACGAATTTCACCGAAGCGCCATACCCTTGAACCTCGTCTTCGATCGTAACAAAGTCGACTTCGTTTTCACGCTGTTGGAGAGCTTTCCACTTGGCCTTTCGATTGCTGGCTGCAAGCGCAATGGCATCATTCATCTCGGCTTCGGTCGCTTGCTCCTCTTCGTTCGAACCGGTCTTTGTAGCCGGGATGAGCTTTAGCGCAGGAACCGCTTTGGCTTTGCCTTCTCCATTATCTGACGAAGTGGTTTCCTGTGCGGGTTCAGCCAAAGTAACAGTCACTGTCGTTGCGGAACGAGGAGCTTGTACCTTTGCGACTTTGAGAGGCGAAGACTGGAATGTGCCGTCGCCTGCAAACTCCATGTGGCCGTACATTTGCGTCAAGTAATTGTCCATCTCAACCGGCTCGTCAGCGCCACCAGCGGACTTGCCCTTACCTTTTTCCGTAACCAGTTCCCATGTGCCGATGAGTTTTTTTCCCAAACCTTCCATCGCTTCGCGGGAGATTCGTTCCTCTTCGGTTTCGTCTGGAGCTTGATCGTTTGGAACGAGCACCGCAACGTGCGAGCGATCTTGATTCATCATGTAATGCCAGTTGCGAGAACTGTCCCAACCGAGTGCGACGTGTTTGCAACCGCCACCAACACTGGCACGACCGACGAGTCCGAGAAACTCGCCATCGGCGCTAAATCGCTTGATGTCGCCGATGCTGGATTCTGCTGTGAGGATTTCGCCGTTGGAGCAGCAACGGACGTTCATTGGATTGCAGCAACTGCCGAATCCGTCTGGTTCGTTACGACCACGTTTTCCCCAACCGTTCAAACGTTTTCCATCGCGATCGTAAAAGCCGACTTGGAAGGCGGTATTCTCGGCGATCAGCAAATGTTCGCCATCGGATTGAATATCCAATTGACCGCAGCAACCACCGACGTCTTCAACGACAAGCTTGGGTTCTTCCAAGTCATGATTCATTCGCCAAATTCCGTAACCGTATCCGGCCGCCATTGGCAAACTGACGTAGACGTCTTCTTTGGACACGGCGATGCCGGTGGAACGCATGAGTCGTGCCATGGCCGAGTCGTCGGCTTGTACTTGGAAGGACTGCTTAAAGTTGTCGGCGATACTCTGGAATTGTTCTTTTTGTTGATTGAGCAATTTTAAGCGGCGATCGCGTCGCTTGGTTGCTTTCTCGACTTCTTCGCTCGCTTCTTTTTCTTTTGCTTCTGCAGCTTCATTTTCAAGCTTAGCGATTTGCTTGTCGATTTGCTCAATCTGTCGCGAGTAGGACTCGAGCACTTGCTTGGACTGTTTTTCGGCGGCTTCTTTGAGTTGAGCCATCATCTCTTCTTTGTTGCCGATATTGGGAGCATCTTTGGCAACGAGGATTTCGCCCTTTCCAGAAATCTTGGCGACTTTGCCCGACCCGGCGACAAATAAAATACCGTCGGAGCCAAAGTTGATCGCTTGGGGCGCAAAGTCTAGGTTGATCTCTTTGACCAATTTGCCTTCGCCCGTGTAGACCAAAACAGCACCTAAGACTTCTGCCGAAGTTGGCTGAGCATTTGGCGTGCAGCACATGTAAAGATTGTTGTCGGGTCCAACACAAAATGTATTGAGGTGTGCTTCGCGACCATTCATCTCAGGAACGATGGCGCGAATTTGTTTGTGAGTTGCTTCACTATCGGCCGCCATGGAGGAGCCCGTTAGGGAACTAACTAACGCGCAAGTGGCCAACCAGTGGCGAAAAGTTTTCGAGGAAAAGAACGCCATGACTACGAAACTCCTATATTGACTTCGAATTCCAATTCGCTGGAATAGTTGCACTTATCCTACGCGATACCGGAAATGGACGCAACAAAAGTCTTGGCGTTCGTTACTTTAACGGCAATTATCCATTCAGGTCCGTTTGGGCTGTTTATCTTTCTAGGGATGGCTCGTTCAGCGATGAGCAAGCACTTTTTTGCTCGAAGTTTGATATTTTCCCTTGTGAAACGGTATATTGAAAACAGCCGCCGAACTGAATTCGGCCCTTTAGAAGTGGATTGCACCCCGCAAACGCAGTCGACTTGCCGCCTGTGAATGAACGCTCCTGCGCATCTCCGAAGGCGTTTTTATGGCCAGTGTGTCCGATCAAAAATGGAAAGTTCTCGACGATGGGACTGTCGTCGGCGGCTGGTGGCATCCTGAAGAATCGGGCGATCGCATCGTTTGTGATCTTTGCCCTAGAGAGTGCCACCTCAAGCCCGGCGATCGCGGTTTCTGTTTCGTGCGCGAAAATCGCGATGGGCAAATGGTCTTGTCCACCTACGGTCGCAGTACGGGCTTCTGCATCGACCCCATTGAAAAAAAACCGCTCAACCATTTTTACCCTGGGACAAGCGTTCTATCCTTTGGGACAGCCGGTTGCAATTTGGGGTGTAAGTTCTGTCAGAATTGGGACATTTCCAAGTCTCGCGAAATCGAACGTTTGAGTGACTCGGCTTCGCCCGAACTTATCGCCGTCGCAGCACAAAAACTGGGATGCCATAGCGTAGCCTTTACGTATAACGATCCGGTGATTTGGGCCGAGTATGCAATCGACACGGCTCGAGCTTGCCGCGAACGGAACGTCAAAACGGTCGCCGTGACGGCTGGTTACATTTCTCCCGAAGCACGGAAAACTTTTTATCAATACATGGACGCAGCCAATGTCGACCTCAAAGCGTTCACTGAGGAGTTCTACTACCGCATAACGTACTCGCATCTCCAACCCGTTTTGGACACG
This sequence comes from Pirellulaceae bacterium, assembly GCA_031373875.1. Lineage (GTDB taxonomy): Bacteria > Planctomycetota > Planctomycetia > Pirellulales > Pirellulaceae > JANMGV01. The sequence goes on from JANMNK010000340.1 coordinate 5,678, forward strand.
CTCGTTTACTTGAAGAAGGAAACCGATGTCTGGTTTGAAATAACCAACCTGGTCATTCCTCAAGCCAACGATGACCCTGGCGAGTTCAAACGCATGTGCGATTGGATCCTCGATGCCTTAGGGCCCGACGTCCCAATCCATTTTTCCGCGTTTCATCCTGACTTTCGCATGATGGACCGACCTGGAACCCCTAAAGAAACCTTGGAACAAGCCTACGAGATCGCCAAGTCCACGGGACTGCATTATCCCTACATTGGTAATGTTCATGATGGATTCCGCCAAAACACATTCTGCCCGCAATGCAATACGCTCTTGATCGAGCGAGACTGGTACCAACTAGGGAAATATGCGCTGTCAGGCAATCATTGTGGCCATTGCGGATTACAGATTGCTGGATGTTTTAATTCGGCTCCGGGTTCGTGGGGTCCGCGAAGACAGCCAGTCCGCTTGAAGGACTTTGCAGCGCTAGCCGATAATCGGCAAGTGGTACCGATTTCCATTCCCGAAAAACCCTCGTCACCATCATCACCGCCTTCTTCTTCGTCACCATCCGCAAGGAGCTCCCCTATGTCGACCGATGCCACTCCCGAAATCACTGTGCTTGAGCCCGAACAGATTTCCGAGGAAACATTTTCCAACATCTTGCGAGCAGCAAGCCGCATGGTGGTCGCCAGCGCGTGCAATCGTCGGCACAACATGGAAATGCTGGCCGAACTAGGTGACTTGGCCAAAGAACGCGTGATGGGCTTATTCGTTACATTGCGGCGAGGCGACCAATTGCGAGGTTGCACGGGGCTCATCGGTCAACCGGTTCCTTTGGCAGACGCGCTTTCAAATTCTGCTTTTCGAACCTGCCGCGAAGACACGCGAATGCCGACTATTTCGCCCACCGAACTGCCATACCTGCGGCTCGATGTGACCGTGCTTGGCCAGCCGGAGCGAATCACGGGTGACGCTGAAGAAATCAAATCCCAGATCGAATTGGGCAAGCACGGACTAAGAATTTCGCGAGGCCAACAAGCTGGCTTGTTGCTACCATCCGTGCCGATCGAGCAAGGTTGGACCAAAGACGAATTCCTTGAAGGCGTTTGTCGCAAAGCTGGATTACCGACGATCGCTTGGCGAGATCCCAACGTCGTGCTCGAACGTTTTGACGGCCGCATGGTCGAAGGTCACATTGCCAAAGAAGACTTGGTAAACGAAAAGCTTCAGCCCAATTCCTTGATAAGGATCGAAGAGCTTCGCGCTTTGCAATCGCTGGTCGCTCGCAACATTTTGGCTTTAGCTCAAGGAGCAACTCCCAGCTACTACGCACCGGGAGTTTCGGACGGTACCGCCAATGGCTTGGTACTAACGCTCTATGATGCCGAACGCAAAGTGGCCTTGGCGCACTTGATTCGAATCAGCCATCGACCAGGAATGCCACTCCAGTCAACCCTTTTCGAATTGTGCCAAGCTGCCACGAATATCTTGGTTCAATCCCATCCACGTCGCGAAATCCAACTCCAAGTTGAATTGACTGTAATGCATGATCCGGCATTGCATGGACAGATATCGCAGACCTCGGACAAATCTTGGAATATGGAAAATTGCGAGTTGCAAGGCATCGACCCATCGCGCCGCGCAATCGTTGCCATGATGAGCGGTTCACGTGTTGCCGTGGCTCACAATCCCGAGTATACAGCGGAACAAATCTCTCAAGAAGCCGGTGAAGCGTTGACGGCACATGGTCGACCGATTGTCATCTATTCGATGGATTACATATCGACCAAGCCAGGCTTGATCGCCACGAGTGTTCCTGCCCCGACAACCGGAGCAGGAGTGCGATCGCCCGCCATGGCTGGTTCGTTCTATCCGGCCGATGATCACGCGCGGCAACTGTTAGTGGATAGCTACATCGATCCGGGAATCAGCGCGAAAAAAGTACTTGCCCTCATGACGCCTCATGCAGGCCTGAGGTACAGCGGCCGGATTGCAACGCATGCATGGCAACATGCCAAAATGCCTTCGACGGCTTTGATCATAGGTCCCAAGCACACTGCGCGCGGCGTGGACTGGGCCGTCGCACCGCATCGTCGTTGGCAGTTGTCGAACAAGATCTCGTTTGAGGCTGACCAGGATTTGGCCAAGGCGATTGCAGATCGCGTGACCGGAATGCAACTGGACGCTGCGGCGCACCAAACCGAGCACGGCATCGAAGTCCAATTGCCCATCTTGGAGCGTTTGGCACCCACAACCAAGATTGCAGCGATCGCTATGCATGGCGGCTCGTGGATCGAAATCGAAAAAGCCGCAAAACAACTCGCTGAAGTTTTGCAAGAGTGCAGTCAAATGCCGTTGCTCGTGATCTCAAGCGATATGAATCATTACGCCGAAGATCAAGAAAATCGCCGCCGTGACCGTCTGGCATTGAACGCATTCAAGACCAACGACCCTCGCAAGCTCTTGGATGTTTGCTTAAGCAACGACATCAGCATGTGCGGGTTACTGCCGGCATGCTTGGTGCTTCAAACGTTGCGCGAGCTTGGCAAGAAATTCGTGTCGATCGAAACGGGCTACGGCACCAGCGCCGACACCAGCCACGACCCCACCCGCGTCGTCGGCTACGCTGGCATGATGATCGTAGAAAATTAAAATCACGATGTCGATACGCGCCGCATGAATGGTTGCGGTGCCACATCGTTTGAACAGCCTAGATAGCTGCGGAGCAACGACATGCAATAGCCTGGGACGTGAGTCCCAGGTAACGCGAC
>JANMNK010000330.1:0-3056 GCA_031373875.1 Pirellulaceae bacterium
GCCATCGTCAATCGTAGGCTTCGTGTTCATGACTACTCAGTGTTTATAAGCCAAAGTCCGCAGTCTCCGGTACTCCGAGAAGATGGGGCATCTCGATCCTTTCTTAGGATGGTGCGGTTTTTAAATGTCTTCTTTCGCTCCAGGAAAGAATCAAACAACGCTATTTTCTCGGAGCCAAAAGCGACACTGATTTGTCGCTCGATGCTTAGACAAGGGCGAAGCCTGCTGAGTATACACAAAGACCGAACACTCATGATGAGCATTCGGTCCTTCATGACAAGTCGCGATTTAATTCATCCAAGATCAGCAACTATGTTTCGTCCAACCAGCAGGCGCCGTACAACCAATCATTTCTGGCTCCGCCGAGCAAGGTATCGTTGCCGCTTGCGCCGCGCAGCACATCGTTTCCATTGCCGCCATTCTGCATTCACGATCCGTTGAAATTGGCAGCGTTTAGAAAATTAATTCCGTTAACACCGAACAAAGTGGCTTGCGCTCGCGATGCTTGGTCACGGTCCAACCAGCGGCCGATCGGGAAATGGCGATTGAGGCTCTGTCCAATTCCACGCTGATTGATAGGCAAAGTTCAGTTGCGGCGTTTCGATCAGTTTGCCGCCGTCGCGATGGGAAATCAATAACGCGTCGAGCATGCCTGTGGTTAGTAAAGTTCGCTCGACTGGCCAGGTTGGAATGCCTGTTTGAAAGAATGGCTCAAGCTGCTTTACCAAAATTGCAAAGTGCGTAAAAGGACGAGCTTCCTGCGTCCAAAAAACCGTCGATTGAGAGTGGCCATCCGCATAACGCCAAGCAACCGACCAGTCGATGTAAAGATTACCAACCGTCAACACGCTCGCTCGCAATCCATCGCAGTAGTCCACGATGAATAACACCGGGTGGGGAACCAACTCCCTCAGCGGCTTGTCCCGCGATATCGGACGATCCTTGTATCGGCTCATGGCTTGGTCAAGCAATTCGCGATCGATTACGCCATCCTCAATGGCTTGCCAGACAGCGTCATCACGCAAAGTTCGCACTTGCTTGACGCCAGTTTCACCACCGGGACGTCGTTCGGCCAAACATTGGATCATTTCCAACGCATGAAAACCGTAGGCGTCAAGTCGATGATACGACAGGGCAACGATCTCCTTGAGCGGCTTGGTTCGATCGACGTCGACTGCGGGGGATCGCCACAACACGGGCAAGGACGAACCAGCCATCAAGGGGATTTTCAAGCGGCTTGCTTCGTCGTAAATCCATTTTGCATCCTGCCAATTATCGGCCAAATGTTTATCGATAAAGACCGGTACACTGCGATGACTGCGCTCGCAAACTTCCGCGACATCGGAAAACAGTTGGCGCTTTGGAAACAAAAACTGCCCTGTATCGGACTCGGGATAATTGCCGTGCTCGGCAATGAGCATGACACCATCAACCGCCAAGCGATCCGAATCCAGCAGCAAAGCTTGCCGGGCACTTGAAAAAATTGGAACGCTGGCTTTCGCAGCCAGATTGCGAGACTTGTCGTTGTCAGGAAACTGGTCGACAAATAAAGAGACAAGTTTCAACTTTGGAAAATCGCCTTGGCCGTCTAACGAATAACCTTCAAGCATTCGGCCGAGGATTAGATCCGAATGCGAGTTCTGATAATAAACCGTCGTCAGCCCTGCCAGTTTTGGCGCCTCCCGCCCTGGCTCATCAGCACACAATGGCGACGCCCAACCAAGAATGGTGAGCAGCATCGCCAGATATAATCGTGCACTCGTGCTAACCATCAAGGTGCATTGACAACTTCGCCGCCGGCTCGCGTAAAGAGAGCCCAAAGCACTTCGGGGTCGATCGAGCTGCTGATCATGCGCAACGAGCAATCGAAGAACAGCGCGCTGAATGCGCCGCCAGGTCCATTGATCCGCAAATCTTTCAGCGGGTCCTCTTGGTCGGGCGTGTAATCTTGAGGCGAAGTCCAGGGCACCGCAGCAGCATCATCGACTTCGACTGCCAAGATCGAATTGGATGTTCCGTCGGTTATGTTCGCTATTGTCAAACCTAAATCTGGCATTAAACCAGTCTCCTCTCCAACCACCGCCAAGTAAACCGTGTGCCCCTCTGGCGCGGTGCTTGACGGATGCCGATAGGTTGCTGGCATCCTTGGAAGCAAAGTCAAGTTGTGCTCGCTGTCCCAAGGCTCATCCAGATGGAACTCGTTGTAAAGCTGAGCTTCTTCGATAAACGGCAAGACCGACACACGCCAACTTAGCAATGGCTCATCATCCTCGTCGACTATCGCTGGCGTTGGCAACGTACGATAGGCGGACTCAAAATTCAGCATTGCGAGTCCGATTTGCTTGAGATTATTCGTAGACTGCATGCGCCGTGCGGCTTCGCGTGCCGACTGAACTGCGGGCAAAAGCAATCCGGTTAAGATGCCGATGGTGACCGTTGAATTTTGCATTTCAAGTTCGGCAACGACTCTTTCTTTGTTTCGCTTAGGCTTGATCATTTCGCTAACGGTGTTTGACATTCGCTCCATGTAAGCTTTCATTGCTTGCTCGGTTGGAGAATCGCCAATCATCTGCGATTGCATTTGAGCCACAATCTGCTCGCGGGCAAAAACGATCAAGTTGGCCAAGCTCTTTTCAATTTCTTTAGCATCCGACTCAGATTGGCCAGCAACGACAACTTGAGTTTTGCCTTTCTGGCCCATGATCATCCGAACAGCAACATGATCGACTTTTCCGGCCAATACGGCCACGTCATCAGCGATCGGTTCAGGAAGTTGTCCTTCGGCTTGAGCTAATCCGCCTTCGAGTAACGGTCGCAAAGTATCCAAAGTAGCTACGATCAACGCATGCTGGTCGGACTTAATTTTTTCCACGATCTCAGCAAGCGGCCCCGCTTCGTTATCGGCACCAGCCATCGCCTTGACAAAGAACTCCGTACCGATGATAGCATGGCGGTCGTCCAATTCCAACAAGATCGTACCTGGGGGCATTTGAGCCAAATTGCGAACTCGGAAATCGCCATCGGTTTGCCAATCGTCAACGAATAATTGCGGATTC
>JANMNK010000348.1:0-7330 GCA_031373875.1 Pirellulaceae bacterium
GCATCAGTCAATCAGTGGTGGCGAGATACTCGCGACGAGGGAAAATGTTGTTTGCTCTTTGGTTATGCGGTTGGCAAAAGCCAACGTCTGATTGCCGGACTCGACCGATCCATCGGAAAGATTTATTGCCATGGTGCAGTCGAGAAAGGGAACGAAGCCTACCGCAAGACCGGCGTAGACTTGCCTGAAACGACCTATGTTGGGTCCATAGCTGGAAAACGTGATTGGCGAGGTTCCATGGTAGTCGCGGTACCAAGTGCGCATGGAACACCTTGGTCGAAGAAATTTGGTCCGTGCAGTACAGCGATGGCAAGTGGCTGGATGGCCATTCGGGGAGCCCGTCGTCGCCGGTCGGTCGACCGCGGTTTTGTCATGAGCGATCATGTCGACTGGCCATCGCTTTTATTAGCTATCGATGCATGTGATCCAGAGACCGTTTGGACGACGCATGGTTATTCCGCAACCGTCGCTCGTTACTTGACGGAAAACGGTCGCGATGCCCGGGTTCTCGACGCGCGCAGTCGGACCGAAGCAGATGAAGACGCGATCGACGGCAACGATGCGGTCGGCAGTGGCGGTGAGGCTGACGGTGACTTGGCCATCCAAGAAACGGAGAGGCCATGATTCGTTTTGCTGCTCTCTACACCGCCATGGATGCAACCACGAAGACCAATGAGAAACTAACTGCCCTCATTAATTACTTTCGTGAGGCGGATAATGCAGATGCTGCCTGGGCCACGTTCTTCCTGAGTGGATACAAGCTGCGACAGTTGGTTCCGAATAAGCTGCTGCGCGTTTGGGCGGCCGAGGAAGCTAAGATACCCGCTTGGCTCTTCGATGAATCCTATCATGCCGTCGGCGACTTGGCCGAGACTCTCACTTTGATCGTCCCTCCGGGCGAATTGTTGGCAGACGTGTCTCTCACCGAGTGGGTGGAGCGGCGGTTGATACCGTTGCGGGCGATGAACGAAACTGTTCAACGCGATGCCATGGTCTCCATTTGGAAACAGTCGCCTACTCCAATGCGTTTGGTGATCCTCAAGCTGATCACGGGGGCATTTCGAGTGGGGGTGAGCAAGTCGATCGTCACGCGAGCCATTGCGGAATATGCAGGCATCTCGTCGGATGTCATCTCGCACCGTTTGATGGGCAATTGGAAACCAACTCCAACGTTTTATGCGTCACTTATTTCCAAAGAAACCGAGGATACGCTGGTTAGTCAACCTTATCCATTTTGTCTTGCGCATCCAATCGACCATCAGCAAGGTCCCGAGAGCTTGGGGGATGCACAAGAATTTGTCGCCGAGTGGAAATGGGACGGCATTCGCGGTCAAGTCATCCGTCGCGCCGGACAAGTGTTTATTTGGTCGCGAGGCGAGGACTTGATGGAGAACCGATGGCCTGAGATCGAATCCGCTGCTCAGCGTTTGCCGGACGGGACGGTCCTCGACGGTGAGATCTTGGCGTCGCACGGCGTCAAACAAATTCTCCCATTCGCGCAGCTACAGAAGCGTGTTGGTCGCAAAAGCGTGAGCAAAAAACTGCTTCAAGAAGTACCCGTTATCTTTCAAGCTTTTGATCTGCTTGAGCATGAAGGCCAGGACATCCGAGCGTTGCCGTATTACGAGCGACGCAGTCGATTGGACATGTTGCTCGCAACCGTCGATCATCCAAATCTAACCGGAACGCAACTGCTGGAGGGCTTGACTTGGGACACTTGGGGGAAACTCCGAGCTCAAAGTCGCGAAATGAATGCAGAGGGGTTGATGCTCAAACGATGGGACGCGAGCTACGAAGTGGGGCGAGTGCGCGGAGTCTGGTGGAAATGGAAAGTGTCTCCGTACACCATTGACGCTGTTCTCATCTATGCGCAAAAAGGGCACGGTAAACGCTCGGGGTTGTACACCGATTACACGTTTGCTTTATGGGAGGGAGATAAGTTGGTCCCCTTTGCCAAGGCCTATAGTGGACTGGACGATTCCGAAATCAACGAAGTAGATCGCTTTGTCAGGCAGAACACGCGAGAAACTTTTGGTCCAGTTCGGAGCGTCGCGCCAGCGTTGGTCATGGAGATCGCATTCGAAGGATTGCAGCGCAGCCCGCGTCACAAAAGCGGGATCGCCACGCGGTTCCCTCGCATCGTTCGCTGGCGGCACGACAAAAAACCAGAAGACGCGAACACACTAGCTGAATTGATGGAGTTTTTACCTCTGTAGATCATGGTTCACTCCAAACTTAAGAATCAAACACCCACACAAACGATTAACGACTACTTTGCTTCTAAGGGACAAAAGCCGTTTCGATTTCAACGCCAAGCTTGGCGGGCTTACGGTGACGGTTGCAGCGGTTTAATTCACTCGGCGACAGGCTCGGGTAAGACGCTCGCCGTGTGGCTGGGGCCCATCTTGCAATGGCTAAAGCAGAATCCAAAACGCGATCGGTGGGATCCTAAAACTCCTCCTGCATTGCGAGTTTTATGGATTACGCCCCTGCGGGCTTTAGCTGCTGACACAGAAAACGCTCTGCGGTCACCCATCGAAGGCTTGGGCTTGCCTTGGCTTTTGGAATCTCGGACCGGAGATAGCAATAAGAGTATGAAAGCCAAACAGCTCAAGCGACTGCCGACAGCTTTGATTACCACGCCCGAGAGTCTTTGCCTACTGTTGACCCATGCGTTGTTGCAACCGCAACTTCGCGGCATCGAATCGGTGGTCGTAGACGAATGGCATGAGTTACTTGGCAGCAAACGCGGAGTGCAGGTGGAGTTGGCTCTTGCGCGGCTTCGCACGTTCAACCCGTTGCTTCGGACCTGGGGCTTATCAGCAACGCTCGGGAATCTTTCGCAAGCATGTGATGCCCTCGTGGGCGTTGCGCTCGCGCAGCCGGCAAAAATCATCCAGGGGACGACAACGAAGCGACTGCGACTGGACTCGCTCATTCCTGCCAAAATGGATCGATTTCCGTGGTCGGGACACATTGGAACTCGCTTGGTTCCTCAAGTTGCCGCTTTGATTGAGCAAGTGGGAAGCACTTTGGTTTTTGTAAATACCCGATCGCAAACTGAGATATGGTATCAACACTTACTGCATCATCGTCCCGACTGGGCTGGACAGATCGCAGTGCATCATGGCTCGTTGGATGCAAGCGTAAGAGAATGGGTTGAGGACGGGCTGCGAAGTGGAAAATTGCGAGCCGTTGTCTGCACAAGTAGTCTTGATTTAGGTGTCGACTTTTCATCGGTCGATCAAGTCATTCAAATCGGAAGTCCGAAGGGATCGGCAAGGATTCTTCAGCGAGCTGGCAGAAGCGGTCATCAACCCGGCGCAGAAAGCCGACTGACTTTTGTCCCTACCAATGCGATTGAATTGATTGAGATGGCGGCCGCGAAAAGCGCCATTCAAAACGGAGATCTGGAAGCTCGTCCACGCCTAAATAAGCCGCTTGACGTCTTAGCTCAACATGCCGTAACCATCGCAATCGGTGGTGGATTTTCATCCGATGCTTTGTTTGATGAAGTTCGAACGACACAAGCCTTTGCGTCTCTGACCAAGCAGGAGTGGCAGTGGATTCTGGACTTCGTGGTTCATGGTGGAAGCTCGTTGGGCGCCTACCCGGAGTTTCATCGCGTCCATTTAGAAGATACTCGGTACCATGTGTCGTCTCGTCGCGTGATTACACTGCACCGCATGAACATTGGCACCATTGTTTCCGACGCCTCCATGACGCTCAAATACATGAGTGGTAGCACACTAGGCACGGTGGAAGAGAGTTTTATATCGAAGCTCAAACCGAGTAATCGCTTCCTATTTGCTGGCAAGGTCGTTGAGTTGGTGCTGATTCGAGATAATGTAGCCTACGTCAAACGCTCCAAGGGATCTCCCGATGCGGTTCCTCGATGGATGGGTGGTCGCATGCCGTTGTCGAGCGAGTTGAGCCAAGCCCTGCGTTTGAAAATTCAAGAGGCTGCCGAGGGTCGATTGGCGAGTCTGGAAATGAAGTCCTTGAAAGGGCTTTTGAAAGTCCAAGCGAAATGGAGCATGTTACCGCGCTGCGACGAACTCCTGATCGAGCTGATCAAGGACCGATCCGGTTTCCAGGCTTTTCTATTTCCTTTCGAAGGACGGCTCGTCCATGAGGGGCTGGCCGCACTGCTTGCGTTCCGGCTCTCTCGGATTCAGAAGACCACTTTTAGTATGGCATGCAATGATCATGGAATCGTCTTGCACTCACCGCACGCGATACCGATTGAACAAGCAATTGCGAACGAACTCTTCTCGAGCGAGGGTCTTCACGAGGATATCCGCCAAAGCATGAACTCAACCGAAATGGCCAAACGCCAATTCCGCCAGGTCGCTCGAATCGCCGGCCTTGTTCAACCGGGATTACCGGGACTTCGAAAAAGCACAAATCACCTGCAAGCGAGCAGCAATTTATTTTTCGATGTTTTTTGCGAATACGATCCAGAAAACTTGTTGCTGGAACAGTGTCGCCGCGAAGTGCTCGAGCAACAACTGGAAGTAACGCGGTTAAGCAATACGTTGGACAGAATGAAAAAAGCTCGCATTGTGATTACGTGTCCACCCAAAGTAACGCCGCTTGCGTTCTCATTGATGGTGGACAAGCTCCGGGAGCGATTAAGCAACGAGACGCTGGCCGAACGCGTCGCTCGAATGCAATCTGCCTTGGAAACATCCGCCGGAGGGGATGGTTAGCCTACCATGTCATCCCTAGCAGTATCCATCGAAGGAATCAATTTTCTATTGCTTGCCAACCGTGGACTCTATTGGCCCGAACAAAAAACTTTATTTATTGCGGACACCCACTTTGGCAAGGAAGCTACGTTTCGAAGCCAAGGAGTTGCCGTTCCAAGAGGTAGCACTCATGGGACACTATCGAAGATCAACGAAATGGTTTTGGAGAATCAAGCGAGCCGATTGATTCTATTGGGGGACATGTTTCATGCTCGATCGTCGATTTCGGACGATATTCGAAAAGCTCTGGACGCATTCTTTGCAGAGAATTCGAGTCTACGTTTTACGCTAGTGCTTGGCAATCACGATCGCAACGTTCGAAAGTTACCATCGACCTGGCGGATCGAGATAGTGGATTCGGGAACGCAACTGGGCAGAATATCAATATCGCACGTTCCACAAGAGCCAAGCCGCGGATCGGACCTGTTGCTGTGCGGTCATATCCACCCGGCATATCGCTTTCAGTCCAGATTCGACCATGTTGGAAAACTCCCCTGCTTTTGGCTGTCCCAACGGCAGTTAGTCCTACCCGCAATTGGCAAGTTTACAGGAACTCAAATTGTGAAGCCCACCGATTCGGATCGTGCTTGGGTTATAGTGGAGCAACACATCATAAAAGTATCTACGTCATTTTTTGACAACACAACGGGTGCCACCGAAGTCTGAAAGCGATGGTTCAAAAAGTCGTTCTCTCAATGTGTTACGCCAGTAGCTGGCTTCGACTGTCGGACCGATTCATCGTTCAAAACTAAATCTGCATTAGGGGCAGGTATGATGCTTTGGCGTAGATTCGTCACTGTTGCTTGCGTAAGTTCGACTCCGAAAAAAAGGATGAGCGACGAATAATAGATCCAGACTACAAACGCAACGAGCGATCCGGCAGCTCCGAAAGGCGTTGCGACTCCGGCTTTGACTAGGTAGAGTCCTATGCAATATTTTCCGATGGTGAAAAGTAGAGCCGTTACCAGTGCGCCAAGCCAAACGTCGCGCCAACTTATTTTTACGTCGGGAAGAAACTTGAAGATCATAGCAAAGAGCGCAGTGACAAGCAAAAAACTTAACGACGAGTTCGCGATCTGCGTAAACACGTAAAGACCTGGAACAAGTTCTTCAAGGTAGCCACTGAAAGCTGCGAGGGCGGTCGAAATGATCAGTGTTACCAACAATAAAAAACCAACCGCAAGCACCATTCCAAAAGCTAGAAATCGATCCTGGATAGTGCCCAAGATTCCTCGTCCAGACTTGGGCTTGACATGCCAAACAGTTTTCAGAGCTCACTGAAGCTCGCCGAAGACGCCCGATGCGCCGAATAGAAGCGCTACGGTTCCAATGACGGAAGCAAAAGTACCGTCGGTCGGGCGATCTGATTTTTCAATCACGGACTTCACGACCTCGGCACCCGACTCTCCGAGAACTCCGCGGAGCTGATCGACAAGTTGTCCCGATGCAGCACTTTCGCCAAAAACTGCCCCCGCAATCGCGGTGATGATTACCAAGAGGGGCGCGACAGAAAGAATGGTGTAAAACGCAAGGGCCGCCGATAAGCGAGGTGCATTGTTGTCTATCCAGCCTGATGCGGCGTCACGTAAGATCGTCCAGACAAATCGCAAACTCATTCAACATCAAACTTTTTAACCGCTGACCTCGTTGCCGGTTTTCGATGCCTTCGATTAACAAGTGTTGCGAGCATGACGATTCCAACTAAGCCCGCACTCGTAGGTTCAGGAATTCCCACGACGGTGATTGCAGCTCCAGCATCGTCATAACTCACGGAGTACAGCGTTACATTAAAGGGAGTTGAGGAATTGAGATCGTTGACTGCGATGTCAGCGAATCCATATCTAAATGCTCCATTCGAGTCGAATCGAAATCCAAGTCCTCCTCGAGCTCCTCCGAACTCTCCAGTCGCTCCCATAAGCGGATCTGATGAATAAAGGTTCGTCGTATCGGACGAGCCCGCAGAAAAAATATTTCCTGGACCAACAACGTTGCCTGGAATAAGGAAACTTGCAGACGGAAAACCGTCCGTTGTGGCAGCTCTAATGACCAATCCGTTGGGACTTCCGAAGGGAACTTTTACTTGATCAAATCCGAGTATAAAGGCGGCATCGTTTGAGAAGAAAGTTTGAAAATTAAAATCGGGTTGTCCATTCTGATCGACGTCCAACACGAATTCGTTAGAAGCGTTTGCATCCAAGTGCATACCTCCCAAGCTTCGAATTACGAGTGCTCCATGAACAGCCGGATTGATCAATCCAAATAGTGCCGCAAAGACGGCCAACGTTAAATATAGTTTTCGCATGATAAACCAGTCGCAAAGTGTTTTGTTGGTCCAAGGAACGTTCCTGTAGATTGGGGTCGTATCTCCCGCCCAATCGGACGCCGGCTTAAAAGCATTTGTCAGGCCAATCCATATGTAACTCACAAATCTTTTAAGAATATCCTCTTCGCGGAGTCGTTTGCGTAAATCAAGAACGTCTTGGATGGACGGCGAGGGACGTATGTGACCGAGTTGCGATCAGAGTGACCGACAATTGTCCACACAAAGTGTTCTCAGGAACGTGGGCATCTGAAATACT
>JANMNK010000353.1:0-2174 GCA_031373875.1 Pirellulaceae bacterium
TGAACGTGCCGTTGTTGATGACAGCGGACACGCCGTTCACGGTGACGGTGAGGGCACCCGTCCCGGAAACGACACGCACTGCGGCGATTCGCATGGTGCAGCTTGGCGAAGTCACGATGGCGGTAGTTTTGTCCAAAGACCGCGAAGATACGGCTAATCAAACAAGCGTGCTGGGCAGTCCGAAAATGCCGAAGGTCGAGTTGATAACCGACTCTTACGATCAAATTGCGCCTCAAATTGTCAGTGCTTTAGTTCAAAAATCTTTAACGTCCGCAATGCGCGATGTTACGCCCGCACGTTCCGAGGCTGTTCGTACCGTCAGCCATCAAACGACGTCACATGTCGTCCCCGTGGTTCCAGTGCCAATCGCCATGTCGATTCCGGAAGTGCATATTATCGATTTGTTGGGGGAGCGAAAATCGAACCCCGTCATCGCGATGTATGCTGCTGGCATCGCCGTGATGTTTTTGCTGTTTAGTGCGACCGCAGCCAGCGGTTCCCTGCTCGAAGAACGCGAGAACAACACGCTGGAACGATTGCTTGCAAGCCAAATGACGATGGATCAGTTGCTGATGGGCAAGTGGTGTTTTTTGCTTACCGTTGGCTGCCTACAACTAACGGTCATGTTTGTTTGGGGGCAGTTGGTGTTTGGAGTCGATCTCATCGGCCATCTCGATGGCTTTATCGCAATGACGCTAGTAACCGCCGGAGCGGCCAGCAGTTTTGCATTGTTGCTTGCGGCAGTTTGCCGATCGCGAGCTCAGCTCAATTGGGTTTCGGTCGTCGTTATATTGTCGATGAGCGCGCTGGGCGGCAGCATGGTCCCGAGGTACTTGATGAGTGAGCAAGTTCGGAAAGCGGGTTTGGTGACGTTTAATGCTTGGGCTCTGGATGGTTACAACAAAATATTCTGGCGCGATTTGCCGTTATCGGCCGTGGGTCTGGAACTGGGTGTGCTGACGATGATCGGGCTGCTGTTTATCATTGCAGCGCGGATACTTGCTATTCGATGGGAACGGGACGGTTGAAAATCGAATTAGCAAGCCAGCAATGTAGAATGGGCCCATTGGCCCGTTCGAAAACACTTGAGCTGGGACGTTCTACTGGGAGAAGATAGTTTAACGGGCCAATGGGCCCGTTCTACGAAGGGGAAACGAGACCTTGGGCGACCTTGCGTCACGCGGCTTGGCGAGTCGTTGTTTGCTGCGGGACCGTGATCACTTGCAGCATTTCGCCTGGAGTGGAACAAGCAAAAACGGTCGCGGTCGGACTTGCTAACCTTGGCAACCATTGCAACAAAGCTTGACCGTCTTGGGTATCGGTGTTCCATCCGCCATCGATGATCACCAAGTCGCTTGGGTGAACTGTTCGCGTTAGTCGTGGCAACGCCGAAGTGAGGTCTCCGGGCATCAAGTGCGCGCGAACGCACTTTTCAGCCAACATGCGGTGAGCATTCTTCAGCTTAATATGCTCGCGGCCGTCGTCGGCTGATTCGAACATATCAACTCCAGCATAGCGAAGCTGGGTGACTCCCTCTGGCAAATTTACGAGAGACAGTATTGTCTTTGTTCGCGTGGCGGACCCAATGCCAATTTCCAGAATGCTGCTGACCGGCGTTTTGATCAAGTGTAACAAAACCGGTCGATCTGAAACTGGTTTTGAAAAGTATCGCCAGTAGAGTCGTTGAGTCCAAGTAAGTTTGGTCATCGGCGTAGTAGCCCACTGCGAAGCTTGGGATGGGCGTTCGCAAAACGACAACGAAAATCACGGCTAGACGGGGGCGCTTCCCTGCAATCCCCGCGCCGTGCCAGATGTCGCGGTTTAGTTGTTCCTATGCATACCCTTCGTAACCTGCATCCTGCGTGGTCACGAAAGTCGCCAACTATCCGCTCAAGGGAACCATAGGGTTTAATGACGGTTCCCCTAGACAATCTTTTCGGCTTTCTAAGCCGCAAACTTGTTACGGATTGCATTCGTTCGGCAAAGTCAACTTAGGTTGACCAAAGCGCATTCCTAGTGCTTTGTTACCACTTAGAGGCTATCCGAAAACTGTTATTGGCGTAAACCTCGATTTTTTGCATGATTAGCACACTTGTTTCAATTTAGCAAAGGAGTGCCAGCATGTTGATGGAATCGACGCAGCGGAAATCGTATCCTTCGGACCTTACTGATGA
>JANMNK010000394.1:0-7797 GCA_031373875.1 Pirellulaceae bacterium
CTACGCTGTACGTTTCAGTCCGGATGGCGTCCTCCTGGCAACCGCCGATCGAAGTAATGGAATGGTGGTATGGGAAGCGGATACGGGAAGAATGTACTTGGATCTAGTGGGACACAAGAGTGAGATTCGTTCCATCGCATGGCGACCCGATTCAAGTGCCTTGGTTTCTTCCTCATTGGATGGAACGATCAAAATGTGGGAAATGGTCAACGGCCAGCTAATCAAGTCCGTAGATGCCCACGGTGGCGGCGTTTCCGCTGTCGATGTTTGCAACGACGGGACGATTGTTTCATGCGGCCGTGATAACAAAGTCAAAGTGTGGGACGCTGGTCTAAATCCGACTGGCGAAATGAGCCCACTTGCAGATGCCGGACTCGAAGCAGCGATTACCGTTGACGGAAAACAGGTTGTCGCGGGCGACTGGGCTGGCAATGTAACGCTTTGGAATAGAGCCGAACCTGCAAAGCCAATTCCATTGCGAGCCAACCCACCTACTTTGCAAATGGCGATTGCTGCCCACGAAGCGTTGATCGCTCCGGCACAAACCGAATTGACAAACGCAACAACCGCGTACACGACGGCACAGCAGCAAGTTGATCAACTCCAAGTGCAGGTCAAAGCCACCGATGAATCGCTGACTGCCACGGTTGCGGAGTTGGGAAATGTTACGACGCAACTTACTCAAGTTCGTGCCGAAGTCGAAACCATCACGAAACAGATTGCTGAAAACGAAGCGGCGTTGATTGAATCCAAAAAGATCATCGAGCAAAAAACAGGTGAACTGGGCCAAAAAGAAAAAGTCGCAGCAGAAGCGGCAGCGGCTGGCCAACCGCCCACTACGGAAGACTTAAATCCGCTGAAGGCCGAGCTTGACACTCTAAGCAAGCGGGTCACGGAACTCGACGCTGCGATCGCTACCGCCAAGACGGCACTTCATGAAAAAACAACATTGGCAACCAACTTGGATGCCAAAATGAAGGAGCTTGAAACAAAGAAAGCCGCCGAGGAAAAACAAAAAGCAGATTTGGCGGCAGCGTTGGTGCCTGCTACCGAAGCCACCAATCAGGCGAAACAGAAACAGGACGCTGCGACGGCAGCTCTTGCCGCAGTTACGAGCAAATTGGAAATGGCTCGATCCGATTTAGTACGTTTCGAACAATATAGACAGCAGATCATGACGCAGGACGCTGATCTAAAAGCCAAACTCGCCTCGATCCTGCAGCAAATGACGGAAGCGGAAACTGCAGCGACAACTGAAAAGACTAATGTGGATGCGATGATGGCCGCTATTGTCAAGCTTCAAGAGCAATTGACCCAGCTTCAACAGCAGATTGCTGCCGAAGATGCAAAACGACAATCAGCGGAACAAGTATTCAACTCCAAGAAACAAGCGATCAGCGCATTGGCATCTGAACTCGAAACGCTCCAATCACAAATTGCGGCCATCGAAGAAAATCGAAAAGCTTTCCAAGCAGCTTACGGTGGGAATTGACGGGTCGCAAACAACATCGAGCCTCATGCCCATACCATGCTGCAACAACTTCCTCTCGGCTATAGCTTTCGTAATTCGGAAGATACAACGAATTGCCCGATTTGCTTACCACTGTCGAGTCCGGCCGTATTATCAAATTGAAAGTGGATACCGCCGTAGATGCGACTTTGACCCGCTTCCTGCGCGGCCATTTCAAAACTGCTGAATTCTCTTGACACGATTTGCGATTCGGCCAACGGTCTTTGGCTCAATCCCGAATGGGAATCGGATGTGCCGACGAAGGAGTAGTTGCTTCCAAACAATTGACTCAGCACCGCCGCCGCTGCACCGCTGAACGTGCTGTGGCCAGATGTGTAAGTAGGAAACGGCGGGGTCTTGATCAATGGCAGCCAGGAATCGTCTTTCACCGTAGCCGAATTTCCATCCAAATCGGCTTTACGAATAGCATCGATGGGACGCCAAAAATCGAATTCGTACTTCGCATCCCATGCAGAGATAGCAGCGTCGGCCAAGGCAATATTTACCAACGCTAGAACCCTAGCATTTTCGATGAGTGACAAGTTTTCTTTTAAAGCAACGTCGGATGCAATCCGATTCCAATGCCCGGGTGGAGTTGCTGTCCCACCTCCGTCCGCCCAATACAAAGCGATTTTGGTTTGCTCGGCATTTCGCGTAGCGCTATCGAGCCGGCCCAGGTCCATAACTTCATCCACAGCGGCAGCGTACTCGGTACTCGCTAACGACGGCGGCGGGGCGGGACGGAAAGCATTCCCTACTGGAATCGCAAATGGTTTCACTTGTGGCCACTGCGGCAATAAAGGTGGTAGGTTGTCGGGCTGTGTTCGATTCCAATCCCCCGGATTATTTCCTGGCGTGTAGGTTGCGATTGCGGTCGAGCCGTCATCCGTTCGCAATTGAAGGATTCGATCCGCCACTTGGCGCCCCAATTCAATTCCTTGATGTCGAGCATCCTCATCGATCACCGTTGCTAGTGATTCTTCTAAGGTTGCGTCCCATATCGATAGTTCGTCAACGTCAACATACAACGACGACGCCACCCCATGCGCCGCAGCAGCGACAGCCGCAACAACCGACGCGTTCGGATTGGTTGCGCCTTGAAAAGCGTACATTTCATATCCGCCTACGACTGCATTCGCCGCATCAAACATGGCCGTATGGATCATCGCCAAGTTGCGTGCCACCATCGGAGGTTGGGAAGGAACGATACGGCCTTGGTAAGGATCATTTGAAATCGTCGTCCAATCGCGGACGACGTTTAGGGCGGCTGCATTCCAATCCGTCACGATATCGCTGCGACGTATTTCTTCGTCTCGAATGATTCTTCGCCCTAATTCATCTCGCGTTCGAACCGTCAACCGGTTGACGCCAAATCCCAAATTCAATTGGACAGAAAAATTACCTTCACGGTCAGTTTCGAAATTCTGCGTGATAGGCGTCGTGGGTGCATCTGCCTTAAATAACTCGACGGTAACTTTTGAGTTGGGACCGGTTTCGCCTCGTAACGTTACTTGGTCGATCAGCACCACTCCGTTCCCGTTCGGATCAGAATCGGGCGATAGCCCTAGCGCAGTATTCGGTTCAGGAAGCGCTCGATTCAGCGCGTTGATAATGAGCAATGCGTCTCGTGGTGTTAACTTGTCATCGCCAGAAACATCGTATTTTCGAAAAGCCGATTGACCACTTCCCACAGGCAGGTTGCGTATACCGTCGGCGTTGAGCGAACTAACTACTAACAACACATCGCGAGGCGTAACCAATTCCGACTCATCCACATCGCATTTCAAGACAGCGTTATGCCAATCCAATGCGAGCATGCGTCGAACTTCTAACGCTTCGCAGGAAAGTCTTACGCTCAAACGTTTTTTGCCAAAACTGCTCATACAACTTGGGGATTGAGTGGAATGAAGCGACTGGTACTCGCCTCATTCTAGTTCAAATCGAGGTTTGATCGCGAGCGGAATAGGTAAAGCTCCCGTGTTGGGTGATATGACTTCCAGCCGTCACCCCCCGAAGGAACGTCTCGCTGCAGACGCTTGCGACAATTAGAAGGTCCAATGGACCTAACCTCGATGGCAATTGGCTGACGGGGGCTGACTTGATGGTCGCTTCACTACGAATGCCATCAATCACGAAATTTGACATTTTTCAAGACATCGCCTGTCGCGTGCGATTTGTTGAGTACATAGAAATGCACTCCTGGAACTCCGCTGTCTATTAGTTGCTGAACTTGCTTGGTCGCGAAGTCCACGCCGACAGAGTATTGCCATTGCGGATCATCTTGCTTGCCCAAATCGGCTAGAAAACGGGCCGGTAGGTGTGCTTTGCACATCGAAGCAATTCGTTGGATTTGAGCTAGATTTGTGACGGGAAGAATGCCAGGCACGATTGGCACTTCGATCCCAATCTGAACGCATCGATCCCGAAAGTTGAAGAAGTCGTCATTATCGTAAAACAGTTGCGTGACGACGACATCACCTCCGGCGTCAACTTTACGCTTCAAAAACTGAAGGTCCGCATCGGCGCTTACGGCTTCTTGATGTACTTCTGGATAACCGGCCACGGCGATGCCAAATTCAGGAAATTCACTACGTATTAGTTCGACTAACTCGTTGGCATATCGTAAACCACCTTCAACAGCTCGAAATTCGGTCTCGCCTTTCGGTGGATCGCCTCGAAGGGCCACAATGAAGTTGATCCCTTTGGATTTTGCTGTCGTGAGGTAGTCACGCAACTGCTCGACGGTAGACCCAACGCAAGTTAGATGGGATGCAACAGGCAATCCGAAACGGCTCTTTACTCCCGATGCTACCGCGAGCGTTCGCTCTTGGGTCGAACCGCCCGCGCCGTAAGTGCAGGTGAAAAAGTCTGGCCGATACACGCAAAGCTCACCGACGGTCCCCATCAGTGCTTCGACCGCTTCGTCTGACTTGGGGGGAAATAGCTCGAACGACAAACCCAAACGACCGCCGAGAAAATAATTAGCCAAACTCATCGTAATTCAGGAACTCTCCAGAAACTAAGCGAACAAACTTTTTGATCTCGTATTTGGGCTTGGTGCCGTAGATTCGGCCAATGACCAAGCCATGCATCTCGTCGAGATGGTAAAGCATCGCGCTGAGGTGATTACATAGTAAGTCAAGCTTTCCGAAATAAACGACGGTAAAACTTGAGAAACTTTGGTTCTAGCCTAACACAAATTTGTTGCATTTCAACGGCCGACTATCAACCGCAAAGCATTTAGAGGGATAACGCATCTCCAAATCGATCGCGTTCATCTTGCGTCGATCGGTACATGTCGTGGATTAGCGCAATATCGCACGGCCTTTGTTGAATTTGACGCCGGGCAAACATTCGCTGTTGTGTAGCGACCATGACTTCAGGTGGCAGCGTTGCCATTTGTCCGAAGAGACGAGCATAGTTCACAAAGCTTGGTACGTTGCTCGTCACGAAACCGTACATCATGCTGCACACCCCGATAACTTTACCGGTGAATATTCCTGTATTGATCGCGCTCTTGCAGTAGTCGCCCATAATGCAGCCGAGGAACTGCATGCCGGTTACGGCTTTGCCAAAACCGTATTCCATGTTCACGGTTCCATAAGTATTTTTCAAATCGCTATTGCAAGTTCCCGCACCTAAATTGACCCAACTCCCAAGGTAACTATGTCCGAGAAATCCGTGATGCTGTTTATTGGTGAATGGTTCGACAATCGACGCTTCGACTTCTCCACCGATCTTCGTCGTGTTTCCTAAGGACACAAAATCTTTGATCGCGGCATGTTCGAGAATACGACATTTCTTGCCTGCGTAGATTGGTCCTCGTAACAAAGTGTAAGGTCCGATCTTAACACCTGCATCCAACACAATAGGGCCATTCGACGTATCGAAGACGACATAACTGCCGACATCGACGTTGTCCGAAACAAACACTCCATCCTGCAACTGGCTCCAACCTTCGAGCTTTGTCCGGTGAGTCAAATTACTCGACAGTATTTCCATATTCCGAGAAATGACTTCGTGAGGAACGGCGAACGTAGGAAGAGTGATATCGAGACGCGGCCACTGTTCCGCATCTTGTAGTAGCGCGTCCAAACCCGAATGCCCGGCAGCTCGAACGGTCTCCGTCGTCCATGGCGGATCGATAATCGCCGCTAGGTGTTCGCGATCCCAGATAACAACTGGGCCTGCGCTCGGGCGCGCCAAGATTTCTTGAAGAGTCTTGATTGATGCTGCACTGGGGACAAGGCGAGCATTCAACATGATCCGAGGTCGGTCTTGCGCTGAAATCGATTTATCGTCTAGTGACAAGATCGATCCAAAATCTGATTCGCGTATGGCAGTGAGATTATTTCTATGCAACCCGACGACGGGAAGCTCAAAACTGTCTAGCCAATCGACCAATCGATAGCTGCCGCAAGAGATTGCGAATGCCAATCGACCAGTAGTAATTGGATGCAATCGACTGCATACTGCGTCTTCAAATACAACCAGGTACACGACGACTCCTAAGTTCTTCTTGCGGTGGACATTGCCGAAAGAATTAGATCACGTTCGGTGGCTTCGTGCTGTTCGACAAGTGCTTGTAAGCTTCTCAAATCCCGCAAAAAGGGATTTATTTCCCGAACGAGGGTTCCCTGGTACTGAAGGCCGTCAAAACGTTCGCTTAACTCCATCAAAAGAAGTGATATCTGGCGATGCTGAGCGAATGTTTGTTGGATTTTTATATCTTGGGAAGTTTCCGATTTTGAATCAGAAACTCGAACATAACCGTAAGTCTCTTCAAGCTCGCATTGCGTCGCAAATACGTCACGCATTCGGTGCAAGAATTGCCCACACTCAGCAACAACACGATTGGTGCCGCAGTTCGCGTCACAAAGGTGTCGAAGAGAAATTAAACATTCCTGGTAATCCGCATGCGCCTCTTTCATTTCAGCAAGGAAGGCAGCGTTGACTGACAAGCGTGCATGGGTACTGTCCATATTCAAACTCTCTAGCTTTCACTTTTTGCAAGAAGTTCACATATTCGAGAACCTTGGCACGCGATGTTGGAACGTAGTGAAGCTAACGCATTCAAACTTTGTTTTCAAGTTAACGGCAAGTGCCAAAAAATATTTGGTGGAAAAAGTGTTACTTGCATAGTTGACAAATCATTTTCGGATGGCACAATGCGTCGACAAGATGTGGATGCAGTTTGCAAAGAAGCATCGTTGCTTGAACTTCAATGGTTTATGAATTGGTTTCAACTGAGTAACATCTTCGACTAAACAACTGCCTGCACACACGCCCCACACAAAAATAAGTTTTTTCCTGATTACAATTTTTCTCGAGACAACTGACGTTTCGAAACCACCTCCTCAGGGACGGTTTGTTGGCTAGGGATGGCCGATTTTTTGTATATTGGATACGCTTTCAGGGAATGAAAGTTGTCGCGGCAGGATGCCGCCTTTTATTTCTTTCTTGGTATTGAAAACATTTGCTTTGTTTTCGAATTCCACCAACATTCGGCTTTGCAATTTCGCTTTGTCATTCGACAATGACCTTAAATGGGTTGGTGTTTCTTGGCGAACTCGCCAATGAATTACAAAGGACTTGCGATGCTTGCTGTAAAGCGTTCTCGAAACTCCAAATGGCTATTCTTTGCCGTTGCAGTCACGGTTATTTTTGGATTCGGTGGAATCTTGACTTTTTCTTCTGCGAAGGAATGGAAAGTCACACCACCGTTCAATACCAAACGAGCCTTCGCCAATCTATTTGAACTGTGCAAATTAGGACCAAGGTACAGCGGTTCCCCCGGCATGATTCGCCAACAAGAATTGTTGGCAGAATATTTTTCTAAGCTTGGCGGAGAAGTAACCTTTCAAGAGTTTACTGTCCGGCATCCCGAGACGGGCAAACCGGTCGTCATGAAGAACTTGATTGCTAAGTGGAATCCAAAGCAAACCAACCGAATTCTTTTGTGTGCTCATTACGACACGCGACCTTTTCCTGACCGCGACCCCAAGAATCCTAAAGGTATTTTCGTGGGCGCTAACGATGGTGCCAGTGGTGTCGCTGCATTGCAGGAAATTGCCCATGCTCTCAACCAAATGCCCCCAACCTTAGGAATCGATTTCGTTTTATTTGATGGCGAAGAACTCATTTACAGTGAGCCGCGAGATTCTGGACTTTATTTTTTAGGCTCCAAGTATTTTGCGGAAAATTATGCGGCGGACACTCAAGGCGTTCGATATCGAGCAGGAATATTGCTCGACATGGTGGGCGATAAAGATCTTCAATTATTTTAT
>JANMNK010000407.1:0-3428 GCA_031373875.1 Pirellulaceae bacterium
GCCGGATGGAGTATGTCCGCTTCGTCGGATGAAATCAATTCATGACATGTCTGATCCAAAGCAGCAATCCGACGATCATCGACTCGTTCCTTAAACCAATGGAGGGTGTCATCGATCAAATCGACAAAGCCACGAAATTCACTGCCACTCCCGAGTGGCCAGTTTTGAGGCACCGATTCGATCGAGAATTTTTCCTCTATTTCCGCAATGATCTCCAAAGGCGACCGCCCCAGCCTGTCGACCTTGTTCACAAAAGTGATAACGGGAATTTTGCGTAGAGCGCATACTTTGAAAAGCTTTTCGGTCTGCGTCTCAATTCCTTTAGCTAAATCGATCACCATCACAGCCGCATCAGCAGCCATCAGCGTGCGGTAAGTGTCTTCGCTAAAGTCATGGTGACCCGGCGTGTCGAGTAAATTGATTTGACAGCCACCATACTCGAAAGTCAGTACGGTCGAACTGATCGAGATTCCGCGTTGCTTTTCCAACTCCATCCAGTCAGACGTTGCAGCTCGTTGTGTTTTTCGACCGCGAACCGCGCCTGCAACGTCGATCGATCCTCCGTACAGCAACAGCTTTTCGGTCAGCGTCGTTTTGCCTGCGTCGGGGTGCGAGATGATCGCAAACGTTCGACGTCGCAGCCGTTGCGCTTCAATCGCCGGATCAATGCTTGATGAAGTTGCATTCATCATCGGAGTGAGCTGGCTCGATTCGGGCGAATTATTGATTACTTGATTCATCTCGTCTGCTAATAAACTGGAATACTATGTCTTGTTCAAGCATCGACTATGCAAAATCGCATTGGTCAAACACGCGACCTGAGTGTGTGTAATGTGGCCCCGCGTGGGTTGCGGATTCTCAACGAATCTTGATTGGCCCAAACACCTCCGGCGGACCGAAAATCATAGCAGATTGGGCAAACTACGCTATGGAACTAGCTATGGAACTAAGCACCCCAGCACAATTTATTTTGCGTCATCAGCCGCTTTAGCGCTAGCCACGGTTACTTCAAACGACTGGAAACTTATGCATGGATGCTTATTTGCTCGCATAGTTCATCTTCCACGAACCCAAACTACTGCATCATGAGTTCCATGCGGCGAACTTGCCTTGAAATCAAGGTCGAGAAGGAGAGTTAAAGGCAAACGAAACAAGAGATTGCGAGGTCCAAGCTGACGCGACTTTACGCGATTCCTGGGAACAGAGCTTTGATTGGCGTCCCTTCTGCGATAGGTAGCGGGCGTGCCAAGAGATCGTGGATTTCAAAACGAGGATCGATTCCGAATCGCCAAAACAAAGTTGCAGCAAGATCGGCAGGAGTGACTGCATTTGAAAATGGGAATGCGCCATCGCGATCGCTCTCCCCGTATGTTGCACCGCGTCCCACACCGCCCCCAGCCAGCACCACACTGTAACAGCCGGGCCAATGGTCGCGTCCAGCAGTTGTATTGATGCGTGGCGTCCGTCCAAATTCTCCCATGACGACGACTAAAGTATCATCCAGCATTTGCCGTGCCTCAAGATCCTCGATCAGCGCCGAGAATCCTTGATCGAATGGCGCTAACAGTTCGCGATGGCGTGGGAAGATGTTCGCGTGACTGTCCCAGTTGACATCTTGTCCGTTGATAACCTTGTCGTTAACGTTGATGTAACGCACACCAGACTCGACCAATTTTCTGGCGAGCAGTAAGCTTTGGCCAAGCGTGTTTCTTCCGTAACGATTTCGTACTTGATCACTCTCTTGCTCGATGCGAAAAGCTCGTTGGATATTTTCGCTGCGGATCAACTCAAGTGCTCGCTGTTGATAAACATCCATACCTTCTGCTGTTGATGCCTTGCCTATGTCCTCAAGTGAGTCCCTTAACGAAAGACGGTTTTTCAATCGTTCGACATTGACGCCTGATGGCAAATTGAGATTCGGAATCGCGAAATACGCGCTGTTAGGGTCGCGCGTTATCTGAAGCGGATCATATTTGCCGAGCAAGAATCCGGCGTTCTGACCTGCTAAATCGACAACGTTATGCATGACATGAGGCAATGCGACGTGGGTCAGTGGATTACCCGCGTTCGGCAAAACGCCAGCCGAAGTCATGTAACTCACAGTAGAACCGACGCAAGGAAAATCTTCGCTTCGATTGGCACCCAAGATATCCAAGTCGATCTTTGGCTGTCGCCCTACCAGCGCCTGATACATAGCCGAATTATGATTTCCCATGCCATGATGCATAGAACGAATCACCGTCAAGCGATCAATCAGTTTCGCGCTATGCGGCAGGTGCTCACAGACAAACCGACCGGGCACACTAGTTTTTATGGACTGATATTCGCCGCGAATTTCAATCGGAGCTCGAGGCTTCATATCCCAAGTATCGAGATGACTTGGGCCTCCGTACAACATGACAACGATGCATGAACGGATAGGCCGCAGGGATTCGTGAGCGTATACGTTGGTTGATTGGTTCAACAGTGCCGCAACAGCACCGTACCCGCCAAGATGCAAAAACTTCCTTCGAGGAATCTTGTGTTCCCAAATGCCTGGTACTTCCAGCATCGAAAAACCTTAGCCTTTGAAAGTCGACATAACGCAATTGACCATGTGGCCAGTCCGCCCAGAGAGATTCTAACGTTTCCAATTCGGCGAAACAACGTAACGATCGATCGTCCTGCTCCGTCCGCTCGGTTCAACACCTAATGTTTACGTTAGCGTTGACTTGGTGCGAGCGATTTTTTGAGCATTCGAGGCAGCTTACTGGAACGTGGGTGACTGCTGTCGCTTTGCGTCGAATGCGTTCGGTTAGTTTCACTGGAAACCATCTTGTGCCAATGAAGCTGGTCATGCCAATCGATGATTTGAGCTGGTCAATCGACGGTTTGAGTCGGTCAATCGACGGAGCGCCCCGTGTCCAACTTATCTCCCGGACTCTTCACGGCCAAGCATCCCCAGTGTAGAACGATTGTCCTCAATCGTTCATTCCCCAGTGTAGAACGATTGTCCCCAATCGTTCATTCCCCCCAGTGTCGAACGATTGTCCTCAATCGTTCACGCCCCTGCCCATCCGCCCCGATTTCCTCTAAAAACCAGCTCACCTTCCAAACGCCCGATCAAGACCAGCACGACAAC
The DNA here is from genome assembly GCA_031373875.1 of Pirellulaceae bacterium. Classification (GTDB taxonomy): domain Bacteria; phylum Planctomycetota; class Planctomycetia; order Pirellulales; family Pirellulaceae; genus JANMGV01. The sequence goes on from JANMNK010000407.1 coordinate 3,122, forward strand.
CAACAATCTTTTTCCGCTCGCCTTAACTCGCATTTTGTGTCAAGTGATCTGCCGGACTCTTCTTGGCCAAGCCGGGCTTGTTCATCACGTGCAGGTAAATCATCGTTTTCCGGACTTCTTCGTGCCCCAGCATCCCCATTGTCGAACGATTGTCCTCAATCGTTCACGCCCCTACCCATCCGCCCCGATTTCGTCTAAAAACCAGCTCACCAACCAAACGACCGATCATGACCAGCACGACAACCAACAATTTATTACCGCCCGCCTTAACTCGCATTTTGCGTCAATCGATCCGCTGGACTGACCA
>JANMNK010000463.1:0-3906 GCA_031373875.1 Pirellulaceae bacterium
CGATAACCTTCGGGCCCGAAATTGGAAACAGGTGGGAAACCGTCGAGTCCACCTTGCGACTTAAAGAAATCAAAACCTGGTCCGCCTCCCGTTAGATTCAGGCGACCCGCAATGAATAAGCTACAATCGCGAACCGCTTCCGCCTCAATTCGCCTCGCGGGAAATCGCCACAATAGACGGCAATCGCCATCCATTTGGTAGGCTTCCGAATTGATCGTACTGGCCTGCTGATAGGTTTCCGAAGTAAGGATCAACCGCTGAATCGATTTGATCGACCAATCGTTGCGAATCAATTCACTAGCCAACCAATCCAGCAATTCGGGGTTCGATGGTGGCGTCCCGTTTAACCCAAAGTCATTCGCCGTCTCCACCAATCCAATACCAAAATGATGTTGCCAAATGCGATTCACTAGGACACGTGCTGTCAACGCACTCTGATTCGACGTAATTGCCCAAGCGAGCTCAACGCGGCGATCCGACTCGCGGATGTCGTTGGATAATTTGACCGTTTTCCCGCCGCACAAAAAATCCGGCAAGGCAGGGGAAACTTGTTCGCCGGGTTGCTCAGCGTCGCCGCGATTCAGAATGTACGTTGCATCAGGGTCCCGGAATTTACCAGCAAACACCATCTTCGGTTGCCGCAATTGATCCGCTTGCTTTTCCAGCGACTCCAACCGACCAACGATCGCTTTCAGCTCAGGCACATCGAAATACGAGTTACGAACCATCGCTAGAACGGGATCAAATGGCGAGCCGATCGGTGCCCGGTCCTCGGACGAAGCGACTGTAATCCATTTTTCTGGTTCGGCAGCAACTTCGATTCGATATCGAGTGGCCAGCCGGTCGCGAAATTTGCCTTGGCGATCTCGCCCCCAAACGACGCTGTCGATTTGTATCAGGTCCGGAAACTCTAACCGAACCCAGCCCCGACCAGCTTCGTTGGAAACCCAACTTTGGCTATTACCGAACAAGCCATCGTTGATATGCCGCAACTGATGGCTGCCTGTATCCGAGTAATTTCCCGACGAGGTCGCGATGGTCCCTCGCTCGGCTAACGCGATATTGGTTGCCGGATCAATCGGTGAGAAAACTTCGAGTTCGTCGATGCAAGGTTCGTGCCGATTGTTATCCACGGTTTCCAAAGAAACGAATCGAACATATCTGGCTTGAATTGGCTCAAAGTGTTCCACGTTTCGCGCAAAGTCCACCGGCCCGCGCAACTTGAGAACGGTCGCATTGGTAACGGGCGCGTTATTGGGCGAGTCGTCACTTTGCAGCACGATAACATCGGCAGTGATCCCAGTTTCGGTCTCGCCCCCGCGAAGAACAATCCGGCTTGAAGGCTGAAAAGCATGAATCCCCGCATCGAAAAATCCGCTCCAAAGCGGTGTCTGTTCGGTTACGCCTTGCGTCTGGTTGGCAAAGTAATATTGATCGATTCGAGCGATCTCGGCTTGGTCGGACTTTGTCGCCAAGGAACCATCCAGGTCGATAATGTAGCGAGCATCATGCGTATGAACGCCGCTACCGTGGACTCCCCACGAAAGGAAAACGCGGTAGTTGCCGGCGACTCCAGGGTTGTAGGTAAAGACATCTTCGTTCGGTACATTCGTCCACCACGTGTATCGCCCTCGCCCAATATTGGGCAATCGATCCGTCCCACCAACGTCATCGCGAAATCCCCGTTGGTTACCTTCGGGATTGACGCCATGCCCGTTTTTGGTCTTGAGGCTGGTGACAAAGTTTTCATCTTCATCGTCAATAATTAGCGTGTGCCGCTTGGAAGCCAAGGGTTCGTAAACGCGAAGCGATGCTCGTAAAGCATTGGCTTCGGATTGCAATCTTTCCGCTTGATTCTTGCGAAGCTCGAAATCGGGATCGTTTGTTGGACGGTCCTCATATTCGACGCCAGCAAAGAACGATTGATACGAATAGTAGTCGCGTTGCGTCAGCGGATCGAATTTATGATCGTGGCATCGCGCGCAGCCCAGCGACATTCCAAGCAGCACACTGCTCGAGTTGCTCAAAATGTCAGCCAACGCATCCTGACGGGCAAGCCTTTTGGAAACATCATCCGCACCAATCTGCCCCGGCAGCAATACCGGAGCAGTGACAAGGAAACCAGTCGCGGCATCTTGGCCGACCGTATCTCCAGCAATTTGCTCAAAGATAAATCGATCATATGGCTTGTCGGAATTGAATGCAGCGATCACATAGTCGCGATAGGGCCAAGCATTCGGCCGAGGCGTGTTGACTTCATATCCATGCGTATCTGCGTACCGAACAACATCGAGCCAATGTTGGGCCCATCGCTCGCCATACCGAGGGCTCGCAAGAACACTATCGACCAAACGCAAATAAGCGTCCGGCTCAGCTTGGTCATTGAATTCTGCAATTTGCTCTGGCGTGGGAGGCAAGCCAAGCATGTCGAGATACAACCGCCGTATCAAGGTCGATCGATCTGCCGGTGGATTTCTGGCGATCGATTTTGCATTGAGTTTTCTATCGATCCAAAAATCAATCGATGGCCGTGCGTCTTCCGGTATTTTGCTCAGCGGCTGAAACGACCAATGTTCGCGAGGATCGTTCAATGATGTTTCATCATCGGGTACAACCGCACCACTGGCAATCCATTCTCTCAGCACGTCGATTTGCCGATTCGTAAGGTGCTCACCCTCGGGCGGCATCCGCGTATCATCGTGTGCAGCAACTCGTTGGAGAACCAAACTTGCATCTGGTGCATTGGAGGATATTGCGGAACCGCTATCGCCACCTTTGAGAATCGCAGCACCAGAATCGAGACGCAAATTCGCTTCTTGTTTAAATACCCCATGACAAGCAAAACATTTCGTTTTGAGCAATGGTTTCACATCGTTCAAATAATCGACATCTGCTGCAAGCGAATCAGAATCCCAGAACAACATCATCCCTGTTGCGACCGACAATACGACCACACGAAGCGTCATTTGAGCCGTGTGCTTAACTGCGTTCTTGATTGCGTTCTTGATTGCTGGTCGCATGAACAAAGCTTGGATTGAATACAGGAGGGCATGCTATCGGCAGGAGCCCCCATTGTAACTTTTGCAGCCCTCGCCTGTCAAAGAACCCAACCGCTAAATGGGTTAATGGGCAAATCCGGGAGATACCAAAGGTATTAGAAGTCGTTGATTCGTTCAGCGACTCATGTTAGGCTCCTATTATCCCCAGACCTGAACGCGCCGATCCCGCAAATTGCATTTACCACACGCTGAACCGCAGCAATGCGAAAAACTCAGATCTCTAAAAAACATGTGGATTTCGATGCTTTAGAGCGAATCCTTGCGGAAGGAGTGGAACGTTACCCGCCGAAAACAATGACTCCTGACACGAATGGCACTGTCGGGATTATTTGTGCGCGTACATTGAGCTTGGGCTGAGTTGAGAAATTTTGTAATCTCTCCCAGCCAAGGTGATCTTTCGGTGATTGGCCTGCCTTGGTATTAAAATTGAAGCCCTCCTTGGTTCACTCGCCAGTGAAAAGCCAAGGAGGGTTTTTTCATGGATAATTCTTTACCAAAATCGTCGCGTTATCGCAGTCGCAAATTCCGGAAAATTGTGGATGCGTTTCTTGGTGGAGCAGAACTTCCATTTGCCGAAGTTCTTTCGGAAGAACGCATCGAACGTATCTTCGAAAAGCACGGCTGCTCGTTTGGATTGCATGGCATCTATACCACGGCAATCATGGTCTGGTCCTTTCTCTCCCAAGTCCTACGCGACGGCAAAGAAGCGTCTTGCCAATCCGCCGTTGCACGCATTGTTAGCTATTGCATGTTGAAAGGACTTAGGGTCCCAACACAAGACACCGGCGACTATTGTCGAGCACGCAGCAAGCTGTCTGAAGGCGCACTGCGGGACGTGAGCTGCGAA
>JANMNK010000464.1:0-14343 GCA_031373875.1 Pirellulaceae bacterium
CTCGCTTTTCAAAAAGCGCAAAATGTCGTCGGAAAGGTCGGGACGGGACTCGTCCTCGCATGCGATACGGTTGCGGAATGCGTAGGCGTGATTTTAGGGAAGCCGAAAGATCGCGACCACGCGAAACAAATGCTTGAACGGTTGCGAGGTAGACAACATTCCGTTTACAGCGGTGTCTGCCTGTGGCATGTCGACAGAAATCGACATTTATTGCGTGTCGATGTATCGCATTTGTACATGGAGCCAATCAGCGACAAAGAACTCGAAGCCTACCTGGATACAGAGCAGTGGATGGGAAAGTCCGGTGCGTTCGGATTTCAAGATGGACCACCATGGCTCGAGCTTCGCGATGGCTCGGCCCGTAACGTCGTCGGCTTGCCAATGGAACTTCTCGATAACATGCTCGATGAGATGGAAATAGAAACAGGCGAGCGGGTTTCTCGTTCTAAATAAGCGGCAGTTGACGAGCATCTTACTGCTTCACCGAACCGTTCTGGCTGTTGCGTTAACGATGCCGCTCTAAATCTTCGGTACGATTTTGTGCTGGATGATGACCTTGGGAGCGTCTGCTCCTTGGGCAGAGCGTTCAACATTGACTTCAAAGATAACGGTCTCGGCAACACAAACTCCCTTGCCGTCGGTTTGGCAATAGTAGTAGGTCATTGCAATTTCTAGCTTCGATCGATCCGCTTTGGGTAGCGGCAAGTCAAAAGTAAACTTGTCCGTCGGTGGTTTGACTTGTTGCTTCTTGGGTTCGTCAACCGGCTTGTTATTTACTTGATATTGCCACACATAGCCTTGCGGTGATTCAGCATTGATTTTCCAAGATTCCGGTAACAACAATTGTGCATCCAGCATCACGGACGCGGCCGCTGTCGACACGTTCAAATTCTCCAAAGGAATGCGTTTCGCATTTTTGGGAAAGGGATTCGCGATTTTTGTTGACTTGACTCCCGGTGGTGTTAGACCATCAATCGCCAGCGTCGATAAAACAGATTTCCCCAAGTCCCAAACTCGGATCAAGTGGTTATTGGTGTCCGCGATATAAAGCTTTCCGGCGGCAATCGACAATCCACTTGGTTCATCAAGTAGAGGTGGGTTGTCGGTATTGCCGCTCAATCCACTGCCAATCAACGTACGGACTTGCCCAGTCCCCATGTCGATCCATTTCACTTTGTTATTGTACGTATCGGCCACGAAAATTTTCTGGTCTAAGTACGCAACACCAAGCGGATGCTGCAAAAGAGCTTGGCTGCGGTTCCCATCGCGATCACCAAAGGTAAACAACCGATTCACTGACAGCCCCGCAGTGCCCAGCAACGTCTCAATCGTCCCTTCCTCGATCATTGGGACCGCGCGGATACTGCTGCCTTCACTATCGGCGACAAACAGAACCTGTCCGTCGGTCGCAAGTCCACTCGGCTGCGCGAATGAACTGGCATTTTCTTCGTAGGGTTTTTTCGGTAAACGAATTCCGTCGACAATGTCTTCCCGGCCATTCCCGGCATATTGACCAATTGCTTTATCGTCGAGAGACATACGCCAGATTTGATGGGCTCCGGCCATCGCAATCCATAACATTTTTTTTTCGACGCACAAATCCCAAGGACTTGCCAATGCGATGGAACGAGGTTTCTTGATGATCCGTTTAGGAAGCGGGGCGGATGCAGCGAAACCTTGCCATGGCGCGAGCAATTGTTCTCCCGTCCCCGCCACTGTGCTAACCGTTTCTTGTAAAAGATCCACTTTTCGAATCAAATGGTTTTCCGTGTCGGCGACATAAAGCACGTCATTGCCTGCCAACGCTAACCCTTGCTGATGATTGAATTCGGATTCTTGAAAACTGCCATCCCGCCGTCCAATTTGGCCTGAACCAATGGTCGTTATTAACTTGCCATCGAGGGTAGTTACGACAATTCGGTTATGGTTGCTGTCCGAAATGAACAGGCGGTTGTTTTTCTCGTCGGCGAGAATTTTCCCAGGAAATCGAAGCGGCGTTTCTGGGCTGTCAAAGGGAACCAATTCAATCTTGGGCGGTTTGGGCGCTAACTTTGCTTTGTAGTTTTTCACCGCATTGCGCAAAACGGTATCCAAATCCTTGAACTCGATTTCGCCTCCATTGGACCAAATCGCATCGCCGTTCGGATCGATCAACACAAGCGTCGGCCAAGTCTGTACGCCGTAATATTCCCATAGCTGTTGTTGCGTGTCATTGATGACGGGATGATTTATTTCATAACGAGAAATGGCCTCGCGAATATTTTCGGTGTCGCGTTCCGTCGCGAACTTGGCCGTGTGCACTCCTACAACGACAAGCTGATCTTTGTACTTTTGCTCGACTTGATCCAATACTGGCAACAAATGCATGCAGTTGATGCAACAGTATGTCCAAAAATCCAAGAGGACGAAACTGCCTCGAAAGTCCGCCATTTTCAGCGGTTGCTTGACGTTCACCCAATCCGCATCCGTAGGAAATTCAGCAGCGGCGATTTTCTTTGCAGGCGGCTGATTTGGAAAAGCGACCGGTTGCAAGTAATCATGATAGCCTTGCGCGTGTGTTGGTATCAACAGCGACCGCTGCGATCGTGAATTAATGCTTTCCCAGTCACTAGCCAGCAGCGTAAAGAAAAATGCGATTGCCAAACAACCAATTGCAAAAGCCAGCATTCGGAAATTGGTGACGACGCGCATGAGTAGATCTCCGGATTACACCACAAAGGAAAGTGCTATTCAATTTACCGGGTTCGTTTTTGAAAAGCCAGAAGTCACGATTAGGAAAGATGCGGGATTGCGGTAATGCCTGACAAGCTTATCTAAAGAAAGAATGTACCTTCTGGCTAGAGTTTGCCGAAGAAGTCAACGAGTAGTTTGACGACCACGTCAAGTTTTCGGGCAGGGGGGCAGACAGGGATGTTTGGTTCAAGCATCGTTCGGATCGAGAAATTCTTTAGTTTTCAGTTGCTTGCTATGGCAGCAATGGCAGCCATTTGCGCAGGTGTGCCAAGTCGTGTATCTGCCCAACAATGGGCAAATCAAATGTTTGAGTCCACGATTCACGATTTTGGCGCGGTCAGCAGAAACGCCAAAGCCGAATTCGCGTTCACGTTTGAAAACAAATATCAAGAAGACCTACATATCGCTTCGGTGCGCAGCAGTTGCGGATGCACAAAGCCGATCGTTAGCAACCCAATCGTGCGACCGGGCGAGCACGGCGAAGTCCTTGCACAATTCAACACTCGGTCGTTCATAGGCCAGAAATCGGCTCTGATCACTGTCGTATTCGACCAACCTTACTACGCCGAAGTCCAACTCACTGTCACTGGAAAAATACGATCCGATATCGTAACCGATCCAGGCGAAGTTCAGTTCGGCGAAGTTCCCATCGGCCAACAGCGTGCAGTAACGGTAAAAATTTCCTACGCGGGACGTCCTGATTGGAAGATTCTCGATGTACGAGGTCAAAGCGATCATCTCGAAGTCCGACTTGACCAAGAGCCCGCCGGTGGCAATATCATCACTTATTCGATGAGCGTGAAACTTAAAGAGACTGCGCCTGCGGGAGAGATGCAGGAAGAAATTGTTGTGGTCACGAACGATCGACAGAACGACAAGTTTTCCCTGCCAGTCAAGGCCAATATCCGGCCACCGATTTCGATTTCGCCCGCGATCGTGTCACTTGGCAGCGTGACCACTCAGTCGGTCGCCAAGGATCGCATCATTGTTCGCGGAGACAAACCGTTTGCGATTACCGAAATTGTATGCGGAGATTCCCGCGTACAGTTTCAACTTCCAAGCGGCGAGAGACCTATTCATATTGTGCCGTTCACGTTCACAGCAGATGGCCGAACGGGCGAAGTCCGCGAACAGGTTGTCGTAAAAACGAGCCTCGGCAAATCCATGGTTGGCGAATGTAAAATACTTGCCAAAGTCTCTTCAGGCACGGTCGCAACGAATCCTCCATCGACCATCATCATTCGATGAATGAATTGTCTTCAGTCCAGCGGAATTGCCAAATGGCTATTTCGCGATGGGAACTGGGACAATTAAAGTGACGCGAAAGACCCGCTGCGCCGTTGTTGCAGCACCGGTTTCGCCACCGGATGCATCCGTCGCGAGCTTGGCATTTTCAAACTTCCCCAGCAGCAGCGACCTGCGACCGATTTCTACGTCTCGGTCCAAGGGTGGATAAAGCACAGTCGGGATAACCTGCTCGCTGTGCATCAGTTCCGGGGAAATCGCCAGCAGGAATTCATCGCCAGTTGCTGCAACTTGATTAACGACTGCGAGCGTCGCCAAACTGCTTAGGTTCTCCGCAGGTTGCCGAAGGCTCGCTTGGCTGCCTTGATCGATGAGCGATACAAGCGAGCTATCGTTCAGGATTTCTTTGCATACCGATTCGGCTTTATTTTTCCAAACCCTTCCTGGCGAAAAAGCATCCATTTTGGAGGGCAGCACTTCGGCCAGCTTGCCAAGCGATTTGTAAAATTGTTGAGCCAGAGCGCGCTTCTGAGTTCGATCTTCACCTTGATACAATTGCCAATCGCTTTGACTCTTTGAGAGCGATTCAATAGCCATCGCTAATTCGCTTGTAGCTTGATCTGATTTTTCACCTGATTCCATTCCCTCGCTACTCGGGTTGTTTGCGTTGGGCGATTCTTCGGCAGGTAGCTTCGATGCTGGCTCTGAATTCCCTTCGTCCTTGCCTTCGGAATCCAAGGCAATCCGTGGCCGCTCAACTGGACTCACTTTTTCACCCTTGCCAATATCGGAACGATCAGTCAGGCCGCCGGGCCGAGGAAGTTTCGAAGGCCCATCAAGTTGAGGAACGGGCTTCGTATTTTCCCAAAACGCCTCCGGAACTTCTTTCGCCGGACGGAACTTTTTCGGTACAGCCCAAGGTGCAATCTGCCCTACCATCGGCCCCACGCCGCCAATGTCTTTGCCCAGCACATGCCAGATGATGAGCAACGAAACGGGAATAGCAGCGGCACCTCCCAAGACAATCTGCACCAAAGTCATCCATGCAGGCTTGGTCGCTCGCTTCCTTCGCTGAAATTCGTCGTGCGTAATCGGTTTAAACTTCTTCCAATCGACGGTCGTTCCCTTGGCATTGTCTGCCAAATCAACTTGGTCGCCCGTATCTTGTAATACCAACTCTTCGCCTTCGTTGTCAGCCGTCTCGGATGTCGACTCTGCCTCGAAACGCAACGGCGCTTGCTCAGCTAAAGTGGGAGCAGGATGGTAAGAGTAGAACAAGTCTTCGCCACCCAGATCATCGATTACAACCCATTGTCGATGCGTACCTTGCAGAAGATCACCTGCGAGAATCTCATGCTGACAAACCGGACAACGCAGCCTCGCGTTTGCCGAAGCCTTTTTCGGAGGCTGAACCACAAAGTGACAGCTCGGGCAGGGGAAGAAATTGCTCATAGAAGATTGGTTACTCTCGAACAACTTGCTGGGGCGCAATTCCCATTTTCCGTTGTCTCGTGGAGGTTATTGATCGATTCGACTTTGGCATCAGTATCGCGACTTTTTTACAGCTCATGCTAATGCTGTCGCGAATACTCACTTATCTAGTATGCTAACATGTTCGTTTTTTGGGATACTGACGTAACGTTTTTTTCCGATTTCAGACCAAAACTCCGCCTTACATGGTAAAGCCCACATCGGAATAGGGCCTTCTCATAGTTGTCCCGTTCCAAAGCAAGCGAGCATTGCATTTTGAATTCCCAGTCAATGCAAACTTATCGCAAACACACTTCAGAAGGACAAATGAAGAAAATGAATCTTTCGCTTCATCGTTACACAGCTACTTTTCTTCTTACCATTGCATGCCATTTGTTCATTGCCGGAACGTCGCCAAGAATTGCGAACGCCCAGAATCCAGAGATCGCTGATACAATTCTAGTGAACGCCGCAGTCCTGTGTTGCGATCCCGAAATGAATGTCGCTCAAGCTATCGCCATGCGCGATGGACGCATCTTGGCCGTCGGAGATCGTGCCTCCCTGGAAATTCACGCGAATGACTCGACAAAGATTGTTGACCTTGCGGGAAGCGTTGTAACGCCCGGATTCTGCGACAGCCATTTGCATTTTTCTGGCTTGGGCGAGTCGTTGCAACGTATCGATTTGCGGACGGCCAAAACTTGGAATGAAGTCGTCGACATGGTTGCCGCTCAAGCCAAGAACACGCCAGCGGGAACTTGGATCGAAGGTCGTGGCTGGCATCAATCAAAATGGACTCCTAAACCGGAACCAAACGTCGAAGGTTATCCGTTGCACGATTTGCTTAGCGAAACAGTCCCCAATCACCCAGTCGTACTGACACATGCAAGCGGCCACGCGTGCCTTGCAAATGCTGCAGGGATGAAACTCGCAGGCATTGCCGCTGAAACGGAAAATCCCGACGGAGGGGAAATCGTACGCGACTCAAAAGGTAACGCAATTGGCGTCTTTCGAGAGAATGCACAGCGCCTTATTTTTGCCGCCCAAGCACGAACATCTCTTGCGACTGGGGACGTGACGGCGTTCCGGTCACGACTGCAAAAGACTATTGAATTGGCTGGACAAGAATGTCTGCGGCACGGCATCACGTCGGTCCATGACGCAGGCAGCAGCTTTGCCATGGCTAACGAGTTCGGCCAATTTGCAGATCAAGCCAAGTTGCCCGTTCGCGTCTACATGATGATTCGCGAAGGCAGCGGATCGCTACTGCAGAAGCTACCCAAGGAACCGATCCTTGCAAGAGGCAACGGATTCTTTACCGTTCGAAGTGTGAAAGTTTCTATTGACGGTGCGTTGGGGCCACACGGGGCATGGCTTTTGGAGCCATACGACGATCTGCCATCAAGCGTAGGTCTCAATACCGTCGCCATGGATGAACTAGAAAAGATCGCTGAGCTTTGCAAACGTCGTCATTGGCAATTATGCGTGCATGCCATCGGCGATCGAGCCAATCGAGAGGCATTAAACGTTTTTGAAAAAGTCTTAGGCAACGAGATTTCTTCCGATCATCGATGGCGAATCGAACACGCCCAGCACATTCACCCGAACGACTTGCCGCGTTTTGTGAAACTTGGGGTAATTCCTGCCATGCAAGGCAACCATTGCACAAGCGACGCATTGTTTGTAATCGAACGCCTTGGGCAACGCAGGTCGTCCGAAGGTGCTTACCCCTGGCGAACGCTAATCGATTCCGGATGCATCATCCCCAACGGCACCGATGCTCCTGTCGAGTTGGTCGATCCTCGCGCGAGTTTATTCGCAAGCGTTACGCGCCAGCAGCCCAATGGCGTTGCGTTCTTTCCAGAGCAATGCATGACTCGTCGCGAAGCACTACTCAGCTACACACTCTGGCCCGCAATCGCCAGTTTCCAAGACAAAGAACTCGGTTCCATCACCCCAGGAAAACAAGCCGACCTAGCCGTCTGGGACACCAACCTACTCAATTGCGAACCCCATCAACTGCTAACCGCCAAAGTCCTATCAACCTGGGTTGCCGGTAAACAAGTCTTTGGTGTTGAATAAAGGATGAGGGCGGTCGATTTCGAAGTCAACTTTAGACAATGCTTTTCCAAATCCGAATTCGACTTGCCAAATACGCGCCGCTTTCATGTATCCATGTAGCGTCAATGTTCGAGTTCAACGCGAAGGATTCCGGTGCTTGTTCCGATGGCAATGTCGTGATTTTGATTTGAAACGGCCAGGGAAAAAATGCGGCTAGGTTGGGTTTGGGTTTGTTTTGTTACTTTGAGAGTCTGAGGATCGATCGCTTGAATGCGACCGGTGGTGGAGGCGACGATGAGGGACTCGTTGTCGGCGGACCAAGCGATGGCGGTGGGAATCGATTCTAGTTTTGTGAATCGCAACATGCGGCCGATGGTGGGTTGCCAGAATCGTACGGTGTTGTCGTCGCTGGCAGATGCCAGCCAAGGCGTTTGTTTCCATTTGTCGCCGCCACGTACTGAAATGGCTGTGACGGACTTTGTATGATTATCGAAAGTTCGCACGTGTTTTCCCGTGTCTATGTTCCACACGCGAATGGTTCCGTCAACACCGGCGGACAAAGCCATCATAGGTTCAATGCACGCGACTGCGAGGACGGGTCCTGAATGCTCGGCGTAGGTCGCTGTAACTTGCAAAGTCTTGGTATCGTAAACGAGACATCGGCCATCCCAACCGGCAGTGATGATTCGAGTCCCTTTGGCCGACCAAGCAGATTGATAGATCGAATCAGGCTGAGGTTCGCAAACGGCCGGTGGATTTTTGATTGGCCAAGAATAAATTTCTATGGTGCCGGATTCACCTGGCGTTCCACCACTTACTGCAAGTAGGTCGCCTTGAGGAGAAAATGAAAAGTCGTGCACATTTTGCATCGATGTCTTAATGGTCGTCTCTAAATTCAAGTCCGACCATGATCGAATTTCCATTCCTGATTGACTGCCAGCAATTATTTGCCTGCCATCGGGCGAAAAACTGAGTGCGGTTATGGGGGGACCGGCATTTGCCTGACTCACAACACATCGATGCAATAAACTGAGACCAAGCACCAACCCAAAAATCGTTTGACGAGCGATCATCCGAACAACTCGCTAATATCATTGCCGCTTTGATTGATTTGAACGGGCCGGCCATCTTGCGTGTAAAGTTCGCTGTCGGGGTCCACGCCTAACAATTTGTAGATGGATCGGGCCAGATCCGCCGGGCTTATCGGCCGATTCGCGGGACTCTCGCCGATTCGGTCGCTAGCGCCAATGACTTGTCCGCCCGGAATTCCAGCACCAGCAACGACGACACTGAAAACACGCGGCCAATGATCGCGTCCCCCGCGTGTGTTTAGTTTTGGTGTGCGACCAAACTCACCCATCGCAATCACCAAAGTATCGTCCAACATGTTTCGCTCATCCAGATCTGAGATCAGGGCCGCAAACGCTTGATCAAAAGTCGGTATCAGCCCCACGCCGACTTTCGCGCCGCTATAACCATCACGCAGACTCAGGATCAAGTTTTCGTGCGTGTCCCAGCCGGGCATGACGACAGAAACAAACGGCACATCCCACTCAGACAATCGGCGGGCCATTAAGCAGCTTTGTCCGAACGAACGGCTTCCATATTTCGCTCGCATCTCGGGACTCTCTTCTGTTAAATCGAATGCCCGTTTTGCGTGTGGCGAACTGATCAACCGAAAAGCTTGTTCGAACCCTGGATCAAGCTCAACTTGCCCGTTTTCGACGGTCGCTTGAAACTGATCGAGCTGACCCAAAATTCGTCTTCGCCTCGCAATACGTGCGTCATCCAAGCCCGAGTAAACTTCCAAATCGCGGACTTGAAACTCAGGACGCGACGGATCGCCACCGGTTTCGAAGGGCTGGAATTCTGTGCCAAGAAATCCTGCCCCCAAACTCGATCGCACTTCGGGAATGGCGACGAATTTTGGAAGGAGACCGTCCCTATCGGTTAGCTTGGCAACCACGGCCCCGAGACTTGGATGATCAAGCTGTTGCGAAGGTTTGTAACCGGTCAGCATGTAATGGTTTGCAATGCCATGCTCACCAAGCGGCGAAGTCATCGATCGAATTACCGCCAACCGATGCATGAGTTTTGCTGAATGCGGCAACAATTCGGTGAATTGGATTCCCGGCACCGAAGTGGATATCGCTGAAAATGGACCACGCATTTCCACTGGCAATTCAGGCTTTGGATCAAATGTTTCCAGATGACTTGGCCCGCCATCCAACCATAGCAGAATACATCGCTTGGCACGACCCTCGGATCGCCCCTTACTCGCTTGCGCCGACCCGGCCTTTAAACCGAGTGCTATTCCAAACGGCAGGGTGCTTCCGATACGGAGAAAACTGCGGCGCGGTGTTTTTAAATTCGTAGACATGGGCAGCCAATTAGTGATTGGTACTGAATTCTTGGGAATTAAGGAGGCTCCAAACAAAATCCTCGAACCACAACTTGCGTTCCTGAGTCGACAGTCCTTGCAATTCCCCCCGCCATTGATTGGATTCGGCTTCGGAGGGTAAACGCGACAAGGCTGCAAAGTAAAACTCAGTAAGGATATCGTCATCGCTCTGATCGTTGTTAAGGGCCCGCTGTAGTCGTCCGCGACCGTCGCTGATTTTTGCATTGATCACTTCGCCGTTGATCAGATGCAATTTGGTTGCTAAGCCCAGCGATCGTGGGCTTTCGGCGCATCCGCCTGGTCGCGAGCAGCGACCGAGTGCTTCTAACGCGGCGGATGGTGTTTGCGGATCATTGAAGGTAATTGCACGCCGGCCCATAGGGAGGCTCGCGTCGACTTGCACAATGCCAAGCACGTCGTTGATGGCATCCAGCAAAACTTCGGGCTCCATTGGTTTGGAAATTCTGTGGGAATAAAACCGATTGTCCAGCCTGTTTGCCTTCGTCGTTTGAACACTGCGTGCATACGTTTCGCTGTTGGCGATCAACCCTAGCAAATAGCGAATATCAAAACCGTTCGAAACAAAATCTGTCGCCAATTTGTCGAGCAATTCGGGATGCGTTGCAAGATTGCTTTCACGCATGTCGTCGACTGGGTCAACCAAAGCTTGCCCCATGAGGACCGACCAGAGACGATTTACCATGGTCTGCGCTAAAGGAGACTCGGGCGAGCGCGTCAACCAATCCGTCAATGCAATTCGCGTATCGTCATTCGTTTCCAAATCTGTTTGTCCCGGAATTCGAGGAACAGCCGGCTCGCCGGTTCGCGGGTTGGTGACGGCACCGGTCGCCGTCAGACGCACCACGCGTCCGCGATCGATTCGGCTAAAGATAGCGGCAAGTCCGTGATAGTCATCTTGGGTCCAACGATCGAGTGGATGGTTGTGGCAATTCGCGCATTGAATCCGAGTGCCCATAAAAAAGGTTCCGACCAACTCGGCTTGGTTTCGAGCGTCGCTGAACATCCGGTGAAAATTGGCGGCACCAATTTCATGCGAGTCTCCTTCGGCTAACAGCAATTCGCGAACCATCGTGTCGAAGGGTTTATTGCGAGATAACGAATCTCGTATCCACTGCGTGTATCGTTGTAGCGAGACCTCTTCGTTTGGTATCGCGTGCAATTTGAGCCAGCGAGAAAATCGCAAGGTCCAAGTATCAATGAACTCCGGGCTGGCTAACAGTTGCTCTATCAAAATTCTCCGCTTGTTTGGATCATCGCGGTTTACATAGGACTCTACTTCATCTCGCCGTGGAAGCCTGCCCGCCAAGTCCAAAAAAACGCGGCGAGCAAACCCCGCATCCTCAATCAACGGGGAAGGTTCTAAACCAAGTTGCTGAAGCCTTTGATCGATTGCTTGATCGATGTAGTTGACCGTGGGCAGGGAACTCGTTCTGGTTTCCGTCGCTTGTCGGAACGGCATCGCTAGTGATACCGGGACAAAGCGGTCTAGGAATCGGGCGGTTACAACATGGACACCAGGGCGAAGAACTGTTGCCCGAGTTGGTACCATCTGCAGATTGACCGAACCCGTGTCTTCGCAGTGAAAAACAGTCCAAGCTGTAACGTCGACTTGGGGACCGTCGTCAAATCGAGCGAAAGCGCGAAGTTCCGTTGTAGCGTCCTTCGCCGTCAGCAAAATGCTGCTTGGCAAGACTTCAAAGTGAGCCAGTTTCCGTCGGGGGCCACGGTCGGCACCTTGTCGAATCCAATTGGCAAGCAACTCGGCAGCGGGACTAGCTTCATCGAATACAAGGTCTCCACCATGATCGATTCGGCCAGTGGGCTTGGCGAGTACCAAGCTCAATTCGGGCTTAACCAGATTAATGCGTCGGCCTTCGAAAGCCACCGCCAAGGCTTCGTAGTCCGCGTCGGCGTTTGCCCCGAACAACGAGAGCCGCAATTGGCCGCGACCGGCTGCTGCGCCGTGGCAGGCTCCTGCATTGCAGCCGGAACGTGTTAAGAGCGGAACAATTTGAGAATCGAAATCAACAGACTGGCTCTCGGCCATAGACGTTAGCGAGAGCGATAGAATTGCGACAAGTATCGTAAACGCAAACCGGTTCATCGCTTCGGTTTGTCCTCTTTCTTTTTTCCGCCCCCATCACCTTGGTCGGCCCGTTCCTTTTGGTTCGAGTCGGCTGGGCCGATTTCCTTGGCCCATTGCTGGAGATATTCTTGAGCGCGAGCGGTCCCGTAATTTCCAAGCTTGCCGCTACCAACGATCGTGCTTGCGATTCGGCCGATCTCTTTTCGGATAGCGGGGAACTCAGCCATCTTGCTTTCGATTTCCTTGGCCGCCTTTTCCACATCGGCATCACTGGCGTTGAGCTGTATTAAGGGACGAACGAGGCTGCGGATCTCCGGAGCGTCTTTGCCCGCCGATTCGCCTCGACTAGCCATTTCTCGCATGGCTGGGTCACTGGCCAACAGATCCTCCGTGCTAGGCATTTTGCCGCCGATTTGCTTAACGATTGCTTCGACTATTTTGGGCAGATCGACTTGCAAACTTGGCTGGATCAGTGCGAAATTCGCGGTAACTTTCCCTTCGTTTCCAACCAAGACAGTCATCATGACTTTGCGGTTAAGCCCGTAAGCACCTGGACCTTCGATGCCGTCTGGCGATATCGTATTTTGGATCTCGCTTGTCAGCGCGTGCTTGATTCGCTTCACGGTATTTTCAGCTTCGGTCGCGTCTACATTCAAGAACACGACTCCCGACGTCAGACCGTCCTTGGCACGTTTTGCTGCATAAGCGGTCAGCACGCGCGTCATACTAACGGACTGGCGATTTACGTCGTGGACGAAAACGAGCAAAACCGGTTTGCCCTTTGCAGTCGCCACAAAGTCAATGTCTTTGCCCGCATCGTCACCGAGAACACCGCGAACTTGAAAAGGAAGCAACGGCTCACCCACCTGCGGGCCCGAGAATACTGTATCCTCAGCCTGAGCTGAGCGAACAGCCATGAACGCGCTTACGGCAAACACGAAAATGAGAGCCAAGGTTCGCATAAGAAATCGCTCCGCTAGTTTATTCAAAGTCCAATCCATCATTCATTTTACACGCATCGTTAATATAACAGCTCACCGATCCTTTGTCCGAACTATGTTCCAATCCACTTTTATCAAACAAGTTGCCTACCCACTTGGCGGTATTTGACGACCCAGGTCGTTTCGGAGGAAAACGGGATATGCCAATCATTTCACAGCACGTAGCAGGCTATCTATTCGCATTGCTTTCGTGGGTTTACTTTTTTCTAACGGCTCAAGTTTGTGGGGCGATGGATTGGATTCGGAGGTCGCCTGATGGTTCGAGCTTTGTTTTGGAGACTTCGGGAAAACCGGTACGATTGTTGGGATTTAATTACGATCATGATCGAGACGGTCGGCTGATAGAGGACTATTGGGAGAACGAGTGGGCGCGAGTTGTAGAAGATCTTTCGGAGATCAAACAGCTTGGGGGCAATGTTGTTCGTATTCATATCCAGACGGCCAAGTTCCTGGATTCCCCGAACGAAATAAATCGTGCGGCGTTGGAGCGAATGGCCAAGCTCGTTGACTTGGCAGAGAAGCTTGAATTGTATGTGGATCTGACGGGGCTTGGTTGTTACCACAAAGCAGATGTGCCTGCGTGGTACGATGCGCTGGATGAAAAGGGGCGATGGGACGCTCAAGCTTTCTTTTGGGAAACCATTGCAGCGCGGCTGAACAACAGCCCGGCAATATTCTGCTACGACTTGATGAATGAACCTGTGGTACCGGGAGGTAAACGAGCTGATGGCGATTGGTTGGGACCTCCCTTTGCGGGAAAGCACTTTGTGCAGTTCATTACGCTGGATGCGAAGGACAGACCACGACCAGAAATTGCGAAACAGTGGATTGAACATTTGACCACAGCGATACGTCGCGTCGATAAACGGCACTTAATTACTGTCGGGATGGTGGACTGGAGTTTGGATCGGCCCGGACTTACATCGGGTTTCGTTCCCTCCGTCGTCGCGGGGCCGCTGGACTTTGTGTCCGTTCATCTGTATCCCGAGTCAGGCAAACTGGACTACTACGCCGAGACGTTGCGAGGTTTCCAAATTGGCAAACCTGTAGTGGTTGAGGAAATATTTCCGCTTAAGTGTTCTCAGCAGGAATTGGAACGTTTCATGCAGCAGCATGATGGTCAAGTTGCAGGGTGGGTTTCGTTTTACTGGGGCGCAACCCCCGAAGAGTTGCTGCAATCCAAGACGATCGGCGACGCGATATTACGGGAATGGTTACTTCGAAAACCAGTCGACTTCCCAAAGTAAACTGCGGGCGATCAGTTCGCAGAGATCAAAGGTACGGTGAGAATAGCCTGGCTACGCCGTCTCGAATTTTTATGAGAA
>JANMNK010000477.1:0-2377 GCA_031373875.1 Pirellulaceae bacterium
TTCTCAGTAGCATGGCCCCATTGGGCCGTGCTAAGCTGTCTGCAGTACAACTTGCCACCATGTTCACTGCATTTCTCAGTAGCATGACCCCATTGGGCCGTGCTAAGCTGTCAGCAGTACAACTTGCCCCTATGTTAACTCAACCGCTGCCAAAACGGAACTAACCAAGTTTATGCGGAATTATTTTTGAAGGAAAAGTCCGTTTCCCCATTGAGATTTGACCGTCAAAAGCATCCAATCTGTTCATGGCTTGATGAAGATATTTCAAAAAATTGTAATTGGATTTCGAAGGAATGAACCAAAGACAACCAAAGCGCGGTCATGCGTCAAACGCAAATCAAGAAACTGCCCCCAGCAGATCACCCGCGCAGAACGAGATCCCCAATAATTCGGTTCTGCCCTTTGCTCGCAAAAACGATCCGACGGCGATTCCACCGAAACAGCAATTGGGTGAGTTTTGCTTGCAGGGAACTGTTCCGCACACGGAATGGCTCAAGCGTACTGAACGGATCAAGGAACAACTGCTGCGATCATCAAAACATGTTAAGACGCCCAATTTTACGACCATACATACCAACGATCTTGTTCACGCAGCCGAACTGTACGAAGAGTTTTTCTTTGACCGATTATGCTTGTCGACAGCACGGCAACATGGCCTGCGTTTCCGGCTGAGTTCGCGAATGACGAGTGCGGGGGGGAAGACGACGCGTGTTGTGTGGCCGGCAACGTTCACTCGAAAAGCGAAAACAGAGTACGAAATCGCAATCTCCACTTCGCTGCTTTTTCAGACTTTCCAAGATCACAATAACCCCGTCAAAGTCTGCGGTGTTTCATGTTCTACCCGCCTGGATGCCATGTTGAGGATCATGGAACATGAGTTGATCCACTTGGCAGAAATGCTCGCATGGTACGACAGCGATTGCTCTGCAAGCCGATTTCAGAACATCGCCTACCGCATGTTTCACCACACGGAGCACAAACACCAACTTACCACGCAACACGAGCGAGCGAAAACACTGTTCAATATTCGAGTTGGTAGTCAAGTCGAATTCAGTCTGGACGGGAAAGTGTTTCGCGGATTGGTAAACAGAATCACACGCCGCGCGACCGTACTCGTCGAAAGTCCCGATGGAGTCCTGTTTTCCGACGGTAAACGCTATACCAAGTTTTACGTGCCCCTGACCCAACTGCGAAATGCGAGCCGAAGCGCTTGATTGGGTGAGTCATACGCGTCAATTTCGGAAAAATCGAACCGGAAATACCGAATTCTCGACCAAACATTGGCGGGAATCTTTGGTGAAAGGTAAATTGAGGGAGGTCGGCTTTAGGGAGATGACCGTCACTTTTCGAAACTTATTTTAAGGCGATGAGGCCCTTGTCCACGCAAAGCGACAAAAGTTACTTTCCTCCAATCAAGCACGCGATGCCGCCCGCATTGCCTCGATCTCTTACAGGTATTCGTGATGAACGCGACGCAAACGGCGATGCTGGCCTAGAGTCATTGGTGGATTTAGAAGCAATTCAAGAGGAAGCAGTTGCGTACGTCAAGAAAGGCATGCCTGCTTGGCTGATCAGTTTCATAACACACATCCTCTTCTTTATTATCCTGATCCTAATACCGTTCCAAGCTTCACTCGCTCCCGGCCTGAACGTATTCTTGTCCAACGGAGATACCAATGCTCCCACCAGTTCTTTTGAATTGCCAAGCGCTGATTCTGATAGCGAACTGCTGACCGAATTGACTTCTTCCGATCTGGCCGTCGAAGTACAACCGATCGAGATCGGCGAAATAGAAATGCCCAAGTCCGTCATATCGTCCGAAGTCAAGCTGCCGGCAATTCAAATGACGTTGTCAGGTCGAACGGGTCGCATGAAGTCAACTTTGTTGGCAGCTTACGGGGGCACGTTGTTGACCGAAGAATCCGTTCAATTGGGATTGGCGTGGTTGGCTCGTCAGCAAAAATCGGACGGCGGATGGAGTCTTGTCGGACCTTACTCCAATGGTAGCACCAACGAAAGCCGTTGCGCGGCGACATCGATGGCACTGCTGGCGTTCATCGGTGCTGGGAACACGCACCGCGATGGCAACTATCAAAAGCTTGTCGAACGTGGTTTGAATTTCTTGACCAAAGCACAAGACAAAGAAGGATTCATGGCCAAGGAGGCGGGCGGTCAACATGGCCAAATGTACGCTCAAGCTCAAGCGTCGATGGTTTTATGCGAATTATACGCAATGACTGGCGATGAAAAGCTCAAGCCCCGCGCGCAGTTGGCAATCAAATTCGCCGAAGAAGCCCAGTCGGATCTCGGCGGCTGGCGTTATCAACCGCGTATCGATGCAGACACCTCCGTCACCGGCTGGTTCGTCATGGCACTG
>JANMNK010000497.1:0-9827 GCA_031373875.1 Pirellulaceae bacterium
GGAGGAACCTTCTGGTCCAACGCCATCGCTTCGACGTTCTTCCGCTGCACATCTGACAGCAATCCGCGAACATAGATTAGCAGCAATTGCCTACCTTCTGACCTGGCAAAACAATCTGAGAAAAGAATGAGAAACTGACCACGCAATCTTCCGAGTTTTGCGATATCCTTAATCGACATTGAAGCGTCCCTCCGTGGTTTCCATGTGAGACAATTTTGCACACGGAGGGTCGCTTGTTTTCGCCTTCTATGTCAATAGCAAAAAATCACAGCAAATAAAGCACTTACGTCAAATCCATCAACGAACTTGGCGCTGTCCAATTAGTGTCTTGTAAAAAGCATTTCGAAAGCTGACAGCTTGATGCTTAGAGACAAGTTTCGAGATCAAGCATTCGCGACAGTCGAGCTTGTCTCGACGTGTCGCAACAGGTTTGGCGCGCTAACCACTCTGACGCGCATCCTACCGTTTCCTAGACTCGTCCAGATCATGGCTATTCGCGCTCCCAAACAACGAATCGGCAGCGACGATAGTAAAGTAGGGTGTGCAAGTGGTCGTGTCAGAAAAAGTTGTCCATTTTTCGAAGGCAAAAAGCGTTTACCACCCAATCGCTTTGATAAAACAATGACCACGAAACACACCATTCTGCATCTTCCCCCGCAGTGGAAACGTAAGCAAAGCTTCTAACGGCGAGATCCTCGGCCCGGGCGCGTGGGAGCGCTGAGTAAGTAATGGGAACACTAATCTTCGCTAATCTGCACTGATGAAGAAGGCCTCATTCGGGCGGTAGCCAGCGTCGATGTTAGCACGCCAAACCTGTTGCGAAGCAAGGGGCGCAAGGCCCCGCTTCGCTGGGATGGTGGTGGACAGGGATGCCAGTGAACTGGGATGCCCCTGAAGAAGCAGCGTTGTGGCGGAAACGGTCTCGAATACGATCGCGGGCTTGAAGCTCGTAGTCGCTTTTAACGAAGTATTCGACAATGCAAGCAACCGAACCCAATTGGCCGCCGTGGTTGGTGGTACGTACGAGTTCAAGAATGGTTACATGGTCGATGAGTTCGGTCTCAGTCGCTGGTTGACATCCGAAGTTGGAAGGCTCCATTCTGTATTATTGGGCAGTTGAACGGCTGATATTCCGGCACGCTTTTGGACGGGGGTTTTCAATCGGGGCTGAATGAATGCGAGTGGAGTTTTGAGCGGGTGGGTTGATGGGCTTATTGCTTGAGTGGTTGAGATTTTTTTTGATGTCGCGATTTGTTGTAGTGCTTTGCTCCTCATCCCCCGGCCCCTTCTCCTCGGAGTACCGAAGAGAAGGGGAGATAGGGAAAAGTTAATCGCTTTGCAACTTCTTGTTGGAGTACCGAGGAGAAGGGCAGATAGGGGAAAATTCAGTGCTCGGCAACTTCTTGTTGGGGTAACGAAGAGAATGGGAGATAGGGAAAAGAAGGCTGTTCATTCCAATTTGTTGATGGTGTTGAACTTGTGCTTCTGCCAATGAAAAGGCTTGGAGAATTGATTTCGCGAGAATTAGGGATGTTTGTGGAGTTTTGATGAATTCGAAGGGATAAAGCTCAGATTCTAAGAGGTCGCTAGAGCTTGGGGCGGACCGGATCCATTTTGACAAGATGGCCGCAATCCTCTATTCTCCAGGGTAATAAAGAAACGCTAAACTTGTTCGTTGAGAGATAGTTTGGCCTCCAGTGCACGCGAATTTTTCTTGAGACTATCGCATGAATGAACCAACATCGTCCGGCCGCCCTGCCCTGCCCTTGTCGCAATCGCTTTCGCGAAGGAACTGGTTGGCAAGAATGATTGCTGGCGGAGTTGGTATGGGGCTTTGCCAGATTGGACTGGCAAACGCACAGGCGGTGGCGCGGCGTAAACCTAGCTGGGATACGGCGACACGGAATGGGCTCGATTTTTTGGCTAAGACGCAATCTTCGCGAGGTCAGTGGAATACGCCGCCCTATCCGACTGCGATTGCGGCTTTGGCTGGCTTGGCGATGCTATGCTCGGGCTCCACGGCGACTCAGGGACCGTATGCGAAGTACATAAGCCGAACGGCGGACTTCATTTTAAGCAAGAGTCGCAACAACGGCTTGATCGGCGAACCGGCAGGTGACTTGCGATACACCTATGGTCACGGGTTTTCGATGTTGTTCCTATCGCAGGTTTTGGGCGAAGAAGGATTTAACGATCGCCGTCAAGAAATTGTCGACGTATTGACGCGCTCGGTGACGTTTTGTGCTCGTGCGCAAACAGCTTCGGGTGGCTGGGGATATGTCAGTGCACAAGACGGCAGCGATTACGACGAAGGTTCAACAACGATCACGCAAGTTCAAGGCCTACGCGGTTGCCGCAACGCAGGTATTCCTGTCCCAAGCGAAATTATTGAGTCCGCCAAGAAGTATATATACGGTTGCCAGAATGCCGACGGCGGGATCAGCTATTCCAGCAAACAGATGGGGACATCGCGGCCAGCTATCACCGCCGCATCTCTCTCGTGCCTGTACAACGCAGGAGACTACGACAGCAAATATGTCCCCAGCATGTTGACCTATGCGAAACAAAAACTGAACGATATCAACGACGACGCCGAGTCGTTTGGCCACTGGCATTATACGTACCTGTATTATTCCCAAGTGGTTTATCGCCAAGGCGATGCGGAATGGATACCGTTTCGTGATCGACTATACGACAAGATTGCCAGCGAGCAAAAAGGCGACGGGTCTTGGGAAGGTCAGATAAGCCCCGTATATGTGACTGCTTGTAACCTGATCATGCTACAGCTTGATAGAGGGTATCTACCGATCTTCCAACGCTGATCGGTTGCGTGATCGTCTGATTCCAAAGCATATGTGCCTTGATCCAACAAACCTATCGCGACATTGGCTGCAAATCTGGAGCATAGCGATCAAGTTGGGTTATTGATCAACCGGGTTCTTTTCGTATCCAACTGATGTCGGCGGTTTGCAAGTTTACCATTTTGGCATAGGCTCCGCTGGTTTCCATGAGCTCGGCATGAGTGCCGCGTTCTAACACACCGCCATTGTCGAGAACGAGAATTTGATCGGCTCGCATGATGGTGCTTAACCGATGAGCGATGATGATGGACGTTCGTTGCTGGAAAAGCTGGTTGAGGCTTTGTTGAATTAGCTGCTCATTTTCGCTGTCGAGATTGCTGGTCGCTTCGTCGAGAATCAGTATCTTTGGGTCGGCCAAGATAGCTCGGGCGATAGCAAGTCGTTGCCGTTGGCCTCCACTCAGCTTGACTCCGCGTTCGCCGATCATGGTATCGTAACCTTGCGGCAGTTCGGCGATGAATTGGTCGGCAGCAGCCATCTGAGCAGCTTTTTCGATTTCATTGCGACGAGCCCCACGCCGGCCATATGCCAAGTTTTCAAGCACGGTTCCATCAAACAAGAAAACGTCTTGTTCGACGATTCCGAGAAGGCCACGATAGCTTCGCAATTGAATGTCGCGGAGGCCTTGGCCGCTCAGAAGAATGCGTCCTTCACTCGGGTCGTAAAACCTGGCGACTAGATTGCACAGGGTTGTCTTCCCTGCTCCGCTGCGGCCAACGAGCGCGACCGTTTGCCCTGCGGGGATTTCTATATCAATTCCCCGCAGCACCCAGCGATCGTGATCGGGATAATGAAAGCCGACATTTTCCAAAGTCAATCTTGGCTGAACCGTCGACTTGCTAAGCCGAGTTGCATTGGGTCGGTCTGCCAATTCGCGGCTTTGAGCCAGCAGATCGAGGATGCGATCCAATCCCGCCAAGTTGTTTTGGAATTGTACAGCACTTCCTGCGAGGGTCGCTATCGGGCCCAGAAGCATCGTCAAGTAGATGAGGAACATCATAAGATCGCCGATAGTCAGTTGGCTTTGAAGAATTTGCCAACCTCCGTACAGCAGTAGAGCCATCGACGACATCGGAATGATGACTTCCCAAATGATCTCAATTAATCGCGTGCGCCACCACACCATCAACTGCTGGCGAACAAGCAAATGATTGGACAAGACGAATCGTTTTGTCTCGGTGAACTCGCGTGCAAAAGTCCGAACGACGCGAATGCCACCAAAAGTCTCGGTGGAGGCTCCATCAATATGCTGGCGCTGGTTTCGAACATCGCGAAAGAGGGGCCGGACGCTATAGATCCACGTGCGGTGCGTAAAGTAAACGACAGGCAGCAAAAGTAAACCAGCCAAGAGGAGTCGCCAGTCGACGAGAATTAGAATAATGAGGCTTCCGATCAATTGCACGATCGCTTACCATGGGTTGTACAGCATATTAAAAATCAATTCACCAACGCCTCCAGCGTCGTCGCGCAGCATGCTCGTCGCACCGCCGGACTTGAGAGCGTGAATGCGATGCAAAGGCAAGTAAAGAATATGCTGGTACGCCAGACGCCGTGTCTTCACTTGCACTTGATTAACGGTGCGCGTAGCAATCCACCTACCCCACAAATGCACGACCGTCTTGATTAACGAAACAATGATCAATGCCGACGAGATGAAAATCAACCGTGACATCGGCGACAATTGCTCAAAACTCGTAGGTATGAACGAAGGCAACGGACGGGGTGGTTGTGTCAGGACGGAATCGATTGCCAATTTGGTCGCAAGTGGCGGTAGTAGTCCGAGGACTGTCGAAACGGTGAGCGTGATAAGAGATAGAACGACTGCCCATTGGCTGCCTTGGAGTAAGTCCCAGAACGCAAGGAACAAGCGAAAAAACGTTCGATCGGACTTGCCAGATTTCTTTTCGACGCCATCCGGTCCTTGCGTCTCCTTTTTCTGTTTCTGCTTTTGAATCTGATCTCGATAGTCACTGAAGGCTTTACGACTGCTTGATTTCGCCATGATGCGTGGGTTCATTTTCAAAAGTAGACATAGCCGCAGCAGTAGGCCTAGCTGCTGGCACTGCGATAGCTGATCAAGGCTCGCTGAAAAACCCAGCGGCTGAAGACAAGGCACAGAAAAGTAGCAACTACAGCGAATATTGCCAAAGGCCACTCCCAAGCGGCGCGTGGATGAAGCGGTTGCGCCAGAATGCGTGCCGGAACGTTCACGACAAGCAAGACTGGCACGATGAAAGTGAATACGGCCCATAACGGCTTGCCCCAGCCACGCTGATAAATTTCCATCGGATAGCGAGAGAAGTTTGTGATGTAAAACCAGAAATCGTACAGGCTCTGATTCCGTCCTAACCAAATGCTCGTGGCCGACAAACACGTCATGAGGCAATACAGCATCGTCGCGCCGCAACCTACGTAGAACACGAATAGCAAGAGCGTGACGATATCAAATTGCCATGGATTTTCCGGTCTGAGTGCCATGTGCCACAAACTGTAAACGATCAGCGTGATGGCGACCAAAAGATTTGAAAGGGCCGACCAGTCTACTTTGCGAAACGACACGAGGAACTGGGTATCCATCGGCTTGAGCAAGGCGAAGTCCAATCCGCCTTGTCGAATCAGTTCACTAAATTCTTCGGCGTTCGGCATAAAGAAAGCTTGAACGATGGAGTTGATCAGCCAGGTCGTTCCAAGGAAAACAAAGAACTCGTATTGTCCCCAACCAGTATTGGATCCAATCGATTTTGTAAAGTTGAACACGATCAAGTAAAAGCCAACGTTCATCAGTGTCCACGCAACCGACGAAACGCATTCAAGTACGAAATTTGTTCGAAACGTCATGTCGCGAATGAGGCTGTTCTTGGCGAACGCCAAGAAGACGCCGACGTAGCTTAGGAAGTCTGTTTTGCGATTGGATTGTTGCATGGTTCGATGCTTCCTTAACCGCCGTATCCGCTGTAATGCCGGACGCCACGTGCGTACAACCAACGCGAAAGCAAAAAAAAGAAAACGACCCAAGCAGCTTCGACGGCCAGATCAATCGCCAGTTCGGTACCCTGCACTTTTTCCAGAAACACGACGGCCGGAAAATAGGCGAGGTATTTGAACGGCAGGAAATCAACAACCAAACTCCAACTTGGTGGCAGCATATCCAAAGGGAACATATGTCCCGACAAGAAAAAACTGAACAGCATGTAGACGAACAGTAAGGCTGAAACTTCGAGAAACCAAAAACCGATCAGACCCAGGCTGGCTTCGAGAAAAAAGCCTAGGGCAAAGCTCATCAGAATTGACAGAAAGAATGCAAACAAGTTGATCGCCGATGGCCATCCGTTTTCGAAATAGCCTCGACAAAGGAAGAACACAAAGGCGAAAGGCAAAAACGCGACGGAGTAGTAGGCTACTTTATGTGCGACTCTTCCGAGAAAGAGAAATCCCAACATATCGACGGGTTGAATGAGGAACTTCTTGATTTCTCCATCGCGGATTTGACGTGCAATGGTCGAAGCCAGTCCGGGCATGCTAGAAAATGCTCGGGCAAGCATGGTCAACAGATAGTATGCGACCATGTCGGGAAATGAATAACCTACCAAGGACGTGGTTGCCACCGAACCCGTGTTGACCGAATCGAAAATGGCCCACCACAAAAAAATCTGCGTGATAATGGGCAGGAATCGCATCAAAGTTCCGAGCGCGAAATCGCCTCGGTAAACCAGTCGCTCCTCTAATGCAATTCGGAATATAGTGATCCAGGTTCCGATTTGCAGTCGCAAGGAATCCTGACGAACTTGGGGAGGCGTCATCACGATACCTCAGCAGTCGGCGAGTCGACTTCTTCAAAGTCGACTTGTGCGAATAAACTGGCGATGACTTCTTCGAGCGGTGGGTCTTCGACAGCCACATCGTCGATTTGAAATCGTTGGAGTACTTCGGCGAGAACGCGGGCGACCTCACTTCGTTTGCACTTCAATTTTACGCGAGGCAGCTCGATGCTGAGAATGTCGCCAAGCAGTTCGAGTCCCTCGGCCGATTGATTTTCAGCTAGTTGAAGCGTTACGATTTTGTCCCCGCTAAATCCGTCCACGATCCCGCTGAGGGAACCGTCGTACTTGATTTGGCCTTGCGCGATGACGACAACGCGTCGACAGAGCGCGACGATGTCTTTCATGTAATGGCTTGTCAGCAGGATCGTGATGTTCCGTTTCTCTTGGTAGAACTTGAGAAACTGCTGGATGTTCCGTTGGGCTACGACATCCAGGCCAATGGTTGGTTCATCAAGGAACAAGATATCCGGGGCGTGCAGCAGCGCGGCGATAAGTTCCATCTTCATTCGCTCGCCCAGAGACAGTTCCCGAACGGGGCGACCGAGCAATTTGGAGACATCGAGTAACCTCGTCAATTCATCGAGCGTCTTCTGGTACTCGGTGGGATCGATGCGGTAGATTTGTTGGTGAAGCCGAAAGGACTCTTGAGCGGGCAAGTCCCACCACAGTTGATTCTTTTGGCCCATGACCAAGGCGAATCGACGACGGTATTCGTTGTGTCGTTCCCAAGGGACATAGCCCATGACCTTGACGGATCCGCTGGTGGGATAGATCACGCCGGACAGGAGCTTGAGCGTCGTCGTCTTGCCTGCTCCGTTGGGTCCTAGGAACGCTACGAATTCGCCTTGTTCCACGCGGAGATCAATAGACTTTACCGCATGGATGTCGCGGTAGTCTCGGTGATAGAGCCCTCGAATCGCTTCGAGCAAACCCTCGCGCTTTTGATACACACGATACGACTTAACTAATTTATCGATTTCTATTATTGCCATAGCTCACTGATTATAGAGCCCAGGCAAGGAAATCGAATAGGAGGCACGTTAACAAGCTTGGCCCTCAGGAACTAGGTGCTAGCTGGCCGCTGCCTTGTTTCGAACCAAAAAGCAGCGATCGCTATCAAGTTCACCATAACGAACCCAACGAATGTATACCAAGCACTCGACGTGAATCCATAGCTATGCAATCCAATTTGAAGCTGGTTGGTACCAAACCACGACCAAGCGGTGACAATGTTGCCGACGATCGCCAACAACGCGAATCCGCGATCGGCAACCATGCGGTCCCATCTTGCGTGGAGGATCAGGGCATTCCAAAGGACGATCATGAGCGCGCCATTTTCCTTTGGATCCCAACCCCAAAATCTACCCCAGCTATCATCCGCCCACAGTCCACCAAGAACCGTGCCGACGAAGCTAAAGAATATTGCGAAACATACTGTTCCGTAGCACATCCGATACAGTGTGCTTTGGATCTCAACGTCTTTAGGCTGTCGTTTGAAAGCAAGCGTGGCGTCGTACTGAACTCGGATTCGATGAATCAAAGCTGCAACGGCAATTGCGCCGGCAACAAAGGTCGCTGTGTAGCCTAACGTCACCGCGATCACGTGCGTCGCCAGCCAAAACTGTGTGTCTAAAACGGCTTCGAGGACCGGCATCGTGTCCCCCCCGCTCAAACCAAATGCGACCATGAGCGTCAACGTTCCGCCGATAGCACCAACCAATAAGGCGAGGCCTACAGGGAATATAATTTCCAAGACGAGTGCAAACAGGACCGCGCCCCAGCCGATGAACACAGCCGATGAGTAAAGGTTGACGACAGGTGGACGGCCGGAAAGGTAAATGCGGAATATGATGGCGAATGTATGGATCAAGAAAGTGCAAACGCAAATCCAAAATGCCGCCCTTCGCAGTTGCTGTCGTCCAACCAGGAATTGACCGAAGCCCACGATACCCGCAAAAACATAGAGGAACAACGCGAAGTTTACGGGATCGAAATGGTTATACCAAGCCTCTGCATTCACCTTGGATGTTTTGTCTTTCAAGTGGTCGGCAACGTGAATGACACTGGCCCATTTCGATACGGATTCATTGAATTTTCGTGCATCGCCTACGCGCAGGTGATCCACTAACTCCGCAAAGTCGAGAATCGGCTTTTGCTCGAAAGGTAGGTTCATCTGATTCGCAGCATAGGCTCGGAATAATGCCGGACCGAAAGCTCGCCAACGTGGTTCTTCTTGACCGTCCTCTGTCTTTTGTTGTGGATCGACGGCGGGGGGTGGGATTACGCCAGGCGGATTGGTCGATTCTAGTGCCTGCATTTGCCGCAAATAGGCCATGAATTCCTGCTGGAACTTGGCGCGATTTTCCTCGGTGTCCTCGGCCGGTGCTTTGGGTAATGCGGGTCGATAGGCATACAGCATTGACTCGAATATGCCGACCTTCGAATTGAATTCGGCAAGTTTCTTTTGTTCGAAAGACCATTTTGAAATATCGACATCTTGGATCTTGCGCAATTCTTCGCGCATGGGGTCGATGTTATCGCGAATTTGCTTGTAGCTATACAAATGTCGCTTGGATTTCTCGACGTTGAATCGGTCGAGCAAACTTTTCTCATCCAATCGAAACACCAAGGCATCTTCGACCCAATTCAAATCGGCCATCATTCCCATCAGCCATTCACTGGCTTGAATTTTTTTGAATGGGTCTTTCAAATCCTTGGGCTTATCGTCGGGAATAAAGGCGTACGTCTTATTGGAAATGGACTGCAGGATATTGCGAGCTACGGTATCGAGTGGTTTGATGCGGCCTTCGTGCTCCATCGGTATTTGACCGACCGAATACCAATCGAAGTCTGATTTCTGCGCTTTCTTGGGCATGGCCTTGTAAGTTACAAGCAACAAAAGTGAAACGCATACCAAAGCCGGAACTAGCCATCCTCCGACACCGCGCCGTCCAGCGCTCGCTTCGTCAAATAGCTGAGTCAAAGCAGTGGACTTGGCAGGCGGACTGTAGGGGTTCTGCTTGCTGGCACTGGAAGGGGCTTCCGTGGGTTGGGAAGTCGTTCGTTCATATCGAGCAGCAAAACGCACAAACGTGTTGCCGAAGTGAGCCAGCATGCCCAAGCCAACCAGAACACAACTCACATA
>JANMNK010000509.1:0-4342 GCA_031373875.1 Pirellulaceae bacterium
CGTCTGCGGTCGCAAACGAATTTCATCGCGCAGTTTGAAAATCGGCATTTGCATTTCGAATTACCTTATCGCTACCAAATCCATTGATGATGTAGCCATTGATAGGGTGTGCGAAATAGCATCCAGCCAATTGAGCGGTAGCCACCGTGCAGACGAACTAGTCCTTTCATGCCCGGACGCAGCAGACCATCACGGTTGTCGACTCGAAATTCGGCAACGAAGTAAGCTTTCTGATCCTCGATTTCAGCAGAAGGGTCTACACGCTCAATATTACCCTCCCAGCTTTTGCCGGGCGAAGCTTCCGAATGCAAAGTTGCTTGAGAGCCAAGAGTAAACCATGGCAGATCATCAGGAAGTAAATGCACTTCGACAGTCATGCGGTCTAGGGGTGCGATTTCAAAGAGCGTTTGACCGGTCGTTACCGAAATACCTTCGCGCCCGATCCAGTCTCCCTGCACTACAATGCCCGCCGACAAACTGCGCGCTTCAAGTTTGCTGAGATTTTCTTCAAGCGTTTGAATTTTCAATCCAATTTGCTCCCGTTCAAGCTGAGCAATTCGCAGGTCGCCGCCTGCTTTGGTTGATAAAGCTCGATCTTGACGCTTTTGAGCAGCTTCGTATTCCGCGTAAGCGGACGACAGCTCTCTACGAATTGTCTGCTCGTCGAGTCTCGCAAGAAGTTGATCGGCCACGACTTTGTCACCAGGTCGAACGAATGCTTCTCGCAAAAAACCATCGATGGGACTAGAAACAAAAGTTCGCGACGCAGGCTGTATCTTGCATTCACGTTTTGGATAATATGGCAATGGTATCCACATAAGCAAAAAGACTAGCACCGCAGCAACTAAGACGATTCGCTTTTTTGCTGGACTCCATTCCGTGAACAGATTTGTCAGCGTCAAGTATTTTTTGCCAAGATCGCAGAGCGACCATTGCTCCGTTCGCTTGACGATCGTCTCGGACGCGGACATCATCGAATTGATGACGTGATAATCAATGTTCTCAACAACCTTCCAAGCCAAAACGATTACGATTCCAGCCGGAATGGACTCAAATTGCAATGACAAAGCCATCAACGCCTGACAGTTTTGACTTTGAATCACCCGTTCCAATACAGCACTAGCCGAGTTGAGTTTTTCTAGTGGGAACCCAACCAGAAGAGGACGCTGGGATGCGCGAGATTCCAGTGCGATGGAGCGAATGTGCTCTTCATCAATGCGAACTGCGTGCGGGGATTTACTCTCGCTCAGAATAATCTTGCGACAGCGTCCTTCGTGAGAGCTGACGACGATCCAGCATTCCGCATTGTGCTGTAAGGATAATGCGTTTGCCAACTCCTGAAGATAATTCGCCGCGTGGATGTCCGCCGGAACTTTAAAGTTGGAACGCTTGTCCGCTGGGGCCGTCCGGGTTTGATTAACCTCGTCGCATTCCTCAGGAATCGAGACGTGGTTTACCACAAACTCATTTGAGCTCACGGTACCGACGACTCCTGGAGGCAAGGCGTTCATTTTTCAATGTTCCAATCGACATTCGCAATGGATAATAAACTGAGCTGTCCAACGTTAACGATGGGGTAACTCAAACTACTACGACAACAGCCTATGGTATCGCGCAACAATAAGTTACCGTTTTAGCGGAACGGCGCGAGCCGTCCGATTCAACAAACCGGAGGGCTCGCGCCCAGCCGCTACGATTCCAAGTCGGTAACTTATTGTTGTGCAACGCCTATCTTCAAAAATGCGGCGACTTCGTCGTATCGCTAAAACTCAAGCGTGCATTGCGTATTTTTTATTAAGCCTTCCGAGTTGTCCAAAACGATCGTAATCAAGAACAACGCACTTTCCGCATCAGCCAACGGTGGAATATATTCGACGATCCCGTCAACTTTGCGACCATCGTCCAATGTTACGCGCACTTTCCCGTCGTCCGCAATTCGAGTTAGGTCTTGCTTTTTCAGCGAAAAAGTCGCTTTCAGTTTTGAGAGGTCGTACAACCGAACGACCGATGGCGAGTTGCCTGCAACAAATTCACCAACTTGCTTGTAGACTTCTGTGATCACGCCATCGGCGGGAGAGACAATGGTACGCTCCTTCAGTTGCTGTCGAAGGCGTTCCACCTCAAGTCTTGCGATTTCCATCGACTCTTCGGCGTCGAGTTGCTTCCCTTTTATCTGCTCAACTTCCAAGCGTGCTCGGCTAATTTCAAGCTTGCTGGCATGGCTTTCATTTCGGAGCGATTGAAACGTCTCCAGTTTGGTTTGAGCGAAATTTAGCTCGGCAAGTATTTGATTGAGTTTACCATGCGAAGCTGCTTCGGCCTCAGCCTTGCGAATGACAGCTTGCAGATGCCCGACATCCAGTCGTGCAATTACTTGGCCAGCTTGAACCTTGTCGCCTGGTTTGACCAACATGGATTCAACGATACCCACTTCAGTCGAAGCAATATCGATGTCGCGATAGGGTAATAGTACCCCATCCAACGCAGCCCGATCCCACGACGCACTGCTCTTTTTTTGCGCCAACGCGAATTCCGGCGCTATCGCAAGGCACACGCCGAGCCAAACTAGGGCTTTGATCAGTTGTTGTTTTGAAATTATCCAACTCATAGCTGAGCCTAAAAAACGAAAGGATCTTCCTCCACAATTCATTTTGAACGCTAGGTCGCAATTAAGACAAAGATGGACTCAGACCGTTTTCGGCCTTCAAGTCAATTGCATTGGGTTCAACCGGTGCCGTCTTTAGCGAATATGCAGGCGACAAAGCTAGTTGGCGGGTTGAACGCTCAGAAGATCACCCGATCGGAATTTGAGAATTGCCAAGGCGATCATGTAATTTGCCTCGGCCGCAGCCCAGTTATTTTCAGCCGTAATAAGATCTTGTTCAGCATTGAGCAGTTGCTGGAGCAGAAGTGATACCGCCGTGTTCTCAACAAAAGATCCGTTGGACCAGCGTCCCGCCAAGTATTCTACATTCTTGACGTTCGCAATCGCGCTCTCGCCGGAGGATTGAAGTTCAATAAACGTTGCGTTAACATCTGCCGTCGCGGCATAGATCTCCGATTTTGTTTTCAAAAGCACCTCTTCTAGTTCAAAGAGAAGCTTTTGGACCTCAAGACTTTTTTGACGCTTAATCGCATTGGCAACTTTGTTATTCCGCGGTCGCTGAAAAGAAAGCCCACCCGTAACACTTGGTCGACCAGTAGCATATTGGTCTGCGATAGAGTTCCCGACGTCGTAATCTCCATTAAGACCACGAACGTACATGCTCGTTACGAGATTTAAAGTTGGCTTCAATTCCGCCTCCGCAACTTTCATTTTTACTGTTGCGGATTTTATTCGATCCCGAATCGCCACAATGTCAGGACGAGCCCCTAAAGCTTGCTGCAATTCCAAATCCATGTCGATCGGCATTGCGGAATTGAATGGCGAAGTAATTGGAACCAGTTCGTCGCAGTTCTCCACCGTTAGCCATGGCGCGTTTACCAATCGGCGCAGATGGGTTTCAGCCGTTGCCGCCTTGGAACTGGCTCGCACCCTGCGCGCGTTTTGATTCGCAATCAAAGCGGTAGCTAGCAGTATCTGCGAATCGATTCCGTCGATTTCTTTACGCCGTTCTATTTCTCGAAGCAGAGCATTTAACCGATCAATGCCACGGCTGATTTGCAGTATTTGACAACGATTGCTGTATAGTTCCCAATAGGTCTGCGTTATATCGACGACATGCTGTTGGAGCACGCGTTGCGTTTCGGAAAGCGATGTTCCATATTGCATTTCCGCAACGGAAATCGCAGACCGATTATAGAATTGTCCAGCTCCACGCATTAAAGGCTGCGTATAGCGAATGGCCATTTTCGTGTCTGCTTGCTCGCGAGGCGCGAGGAAAATGGAATTGTTATCGCGCAAGAATATTTCTTGAGAGGCTTGGAGCGAACCACCGTATGAATTCTTCTTTTTCACTCCTGCCGAATTGTCTACTCCGATTTCATTCAATCGCGGCGGACCACCGGTCGTCAGAGTATTTCCAACAGGATCAGATGTGCTTCGAAAGATTGACTCGGCAAACCTAGTCGGATCGAACTCGCCCCATGCCTTCTGAATCTCGGCTTCTTGAATTTGCGTATCGGTCAGCATGGACTGCACAAACGGCGAATGCTGCAAAGCAGCTTGGACTAATGTTTCGATATCGACAAATGCGGCGCGAGTCTCATTCGCTTGCATTGCGGATTTACTGGCACTCTGCCACCAGCCATTTGGACTCATTCCATTCGCAGGAGATTCGGCAACTTGATTGGAATTCCATTCGGGATTCACTGTCTCGGGCGAGATCAGATTGCCTGGAGG
>JANMNK010000523.1:0-3842 GCA_031373875.1 Pirellulaceae bacterium
AAAATCAAAAACCGTAACGGGGCATCGAGCCTTCGTGCGCAGCTATTGCGTAAAATTTTCGTTGAACAACTCGAAAATCGCGAACTCATGGCCGCCGACGCCCGAGTGGCTTGGCTACCTCTTGGGCAGCAACCGCTTCTAGGCGAGCAAATCGTAGCAAGCTTGCAATTCTCGAATTCCGGTAATGCTGTCGGATACGGGCCGTATGTCGAAGTCATCGTTCCTCGCCAGGGCGATAACAATGAGGGCGGATTGTCGTATGTGACGGGGAGCGGAACGCTGTTTAGTCAACCTCTGACCGAACGAGTGGTAACGTTCGATACTCAAGGTCGTGCAAACCATCCACTTGCAAAAGACGCAGATGGCAATGCCAAGAAAGTTAGGGGACGATCCGGCGATCAGTTGGTTATCTATGAACTGCCCTTTGGAAGCTATGTTGCCGACCAGCCAACGCTTCAGATCGATATGCGACTATCGGTAGATTCGACTGCGGACTTAGGACAATCCTTATCGGTCGTTGCTGCGGGTGGGTTCCGTTTTGGGCAAGATCCACTTGATAATCCGGCCTTCGACTCGGCACTGCGAGGCTCATCAAAGTCGCTTTCCGTAACTCCCGGTCTCGTTGATGTTCGCATCGAGTATTTAGGGCCCGAAAACGAAACAGCTACCGGCACCAATTTCCCGCGAGCTTACAAGGTCTCCGTCGATGTTGCCGAAGGTGCTCGAATCGAGGATCTATCGATCGATCATTTGTTTGATAACAACCTAGTCTATTTAGGCATCCAGAATTCGACTTGGGGTAATGGCGTTCTTGAAATCCTACAGGCTCCAACAGTTGGCAGCGTTGGTCACAACGCCGTTATCGATCTCGACGTTGCGAACTGGACGGGTCGAGCTGGAGTAGATGCAACTTACCAAATCCATTTCGCGGTTCCCTCTGTGGATGCTGCGAATGCTGCAATCGTTAATCGCTTGACGGGAGCGGGCAGCGAATCCCAACTGACAGTAAATGCAGCCGGCAAATGGGTACGACCCAATCACGGAAATTCCCATTCACAAAATACGTCTCGAACGAACTTTGCTTCCGTTCCTGCTGTTCATACACTTCAAAATCAAGCGATTGCGGTTCAGCAAAACTATCGAATTGCGCAAGACAATTCTGCTGGCGGTCTAAGTCCGTCGGACGTCTTGGAATACACGCTGGACTTTCAAGTATCCGACTACGTCGCGTTTTCTGACCTTACTTTGACCGCCAAAATACCCGATGGGCAACGATTGCAGCTCGACGCGCCAGTAACACTCCAACTATCTGGGGTAAGCGGAATCAACGGTTCGGTTAGTCACACGATTGTCGGGCATGTTGTTCAATTATTGACTAATGGCGAGCAACAAATTCAGTTCAATGTATCGAATGAAATCGTTCGCCTCGTTGGATTGCCAGGGGTGATTCGGGGTGGGCTAACCCAAAGTGGATCAGGCGCTGCAGTCTTCGGAAAAATTGCTTATCGAACGACTATCCAAGATAACTTCCAGACGAATTTCCCCTCGGCTGACAGATCTGTCGACGAAGGAGATCAATTCCGGTCGACGGTCATTGCTACTGCTAGAATGATGGACCCGAGCTCAGGGCTTCCTACCGTGAACTTGGCGAGCGACGATAGCGGCACGCGACAAATTGTGCCCGTTGGAAATCTCGCGACGAGTGTCTACGCGATCAACGGTATTGTTTCGCCAAGTTCTCGTTCGGTATCTGCTGGTGACTTGGTAACTTACCGATTAACCCGTAGCGTTCGGAGCAGCGATATCGAAGATTTGGTCCTCACCGAATTCTTGCCTTTGCCGATATTTGCCCCCAATGGAGTATCGTTGAATTTATCATCAACGACTTTGTTAGAAAATAGTATCGTACTCGGTCCGAACGATACGTTTCATGCGGCCTTTAACGCTGCTCCTCAATTGACGGTCACGGCAGCAAGCAACCGATTATCGCTTCGGTACACCGATTTTGATTCGCCAGATAATACAACTCGTATCATCGACTTGCTGTTTACCGCGAGAGTCCAAGATCGTCCATTCGCCGACGCGCTCTCCTTAAGCAGTCAATCGACTTCGGTTCAGAATTCCACAAACAATGGTAGTTTCCATCTGAATGCGATGACCGATGTTCAGTACACGCGTCCTGTATTAACAATCACCAAGGGAGTCGTATCGTCGGACAACCCAGCAGCCAAATTCTCGAGAGCCACCGCTCCCGCTGGCGTGAACTTCCAACCGCCTAACAGTGCTGCAGGATTCACTGGCAGCCTCACCTCATCTTCGTTAGCCAGTCGTTCTGTTGATGCCGACATTTCCAAAGTCGACGCAGGCGACCTTGTTCGATTTGCCATCGTCGTTGAAAACGTTGGCATTGGTCGCAATGGCGCCTTCAATACGAAGATACGCGACGCGTTGCCTTCCGGTTTCGAGATACCCGCCGCTGGCCTAAACTTGCGAGTAACCAATGGCAGGGGTGTGCCTCTTTCGCTTGCGTCGGCAGATTTGTTTGGCAACGGTGTTCAACTCAACTCGGTCATTGCAGCGTATAACGCGACCTCTGGAAATAATCTTGTCGTCGTGACCTACGATTTACAAGTGTCGGGTGCGGTCAATGCAAACCAAAAAACGCAGGCGTCCGCAGAAATAGTGCATTACGCAGCATTGAACGGCGGTACCAACCATGTTACCGGCAGTCTCTATAACGCAGCTTCGGCAACCATGGCGACGCCCTCGATCAATCATTCTCTCATTACGACGGATCGAATTCATACTACAGGAACTAGTGTCGCGATTGGTGAAACAATCACATATCGAGCAAGAATATCAATTCCCGAAGGCTCAATGACTGAGGCGACATTGCTGCTAACAGCACCACGAGGATTGGCATTCAAACAACTCATTAGTGTACAAGCTGATGGAGCATTGTTATTGATGAACCAATCGATGAGTTCGGTGCGAAACAGCGCGGTTATCGAGTCAAGCAGCAACAACTTTCGAGATGGGGGTCGCGTCCTGAGAATATCTTTCGGCGACCTCGTTAACGCAAACCGCGTCAACGCCACGACTGAGAATATCGACATTGTTTATTCTGCCACGGTTGTAAACGATGAAGAGCTAGATCAAAGCGAAACGATTCGCACCACTGCGAGCTGGAGTTACGCGGGAGGAGTCAATACTGGGGTTTCGCCAAATGCAACGGTAGTCGAGCCGAATATCGAAATTGTCAAAACATGGAGTTCGAATATCGTCGATGCTAGCGACCGCTTGACGGTCACCGTGGATATAACGGCCAACGGTGGCGCAACGGCATTTGATGTGACACTGAATGACCAAACACCAAACGGCGTTGCTTATGTTCCCGGCACTTTACGTTGGATATCTGGCGCGAGTCCGCAAGGAATCTCGGATTCCTCCGGCTTTGCTGCAACATGGGATTCGCTTGCCGTCGGAGCAACAAGCCGCTTGGTCTACGACGTGATTGTCGCTGCCAATGTTCATTCCGGTGCGGGCCTCTCGGCTCCCGCAAATATTTCTTGGACGAGCCTCCCCGGTCAGCAAGGGCAGATAGCTCTGTCGAATAGCCTTAGCTACGAACGTACTGGCGTCGCATCTCAGCCAGGAGGTTCTGCAAACGACTATCGCTCGACCTCAAATACTCAAATTCAAATCGCACCGACAACGGTCAGCATGCGTCTGGTTGATACTAATCAAATCCATACGACGGGCAACAACGTCACAATCGGTGAATTGGCGACTCACGAAGTCATCGTGACCGTGCCCGAGGGCGTCCACCAACTTCGCCTTAC
>JANMNK010000531.1:0-3904 GCA_031373875.1 Pirellulaceae bacterium
TTTGAGATTTACTGTTAACAATTCCTAAACGAGTCGATGCGCCACAAACAACCCCACTTCATGCGGCAAATTCAGATCGATGTTGAACGCATGCGTCTCGCTAAGAAACGCCTCAAGAAGTTTGTTATCTTTCCGACTATGCCATTCACCACGAATCCAACCCACTCGCGACATGAGTCCCAAAGCCGATAGCTCAGGAATTATAACTTACTCAGCTCCTTCGCAATCCAATTTTAGCAGATCGACTTCCGAGACACCCCAATTGTTGATTTGCGTCCAAAGATCTTACACCGTGAACGCAGTTACTGCGATTCTGAAATCTTTGTAACTTGGCTGAAGTGATTCCCACACATCAGGAACGTATTCAGCAACACGACTGTGGGAGACCGGCGATGCGAGCAGACTTTTTCCTCATGCTTTTGTAATTGCCTCATTGATGAGTTCGTTTGGACTTTTCGGACCACATGAATCGCGTCAAACGTGGTAGACTGCCTCTTATTCGTTAGCTTTGCCGATCGGTTTGAAGTCACACTGTGTGTAGCTAATTGGTCTGTGACTCTTCACCGAATTTGTCAACGGGATTCCTGGAGTGCATAAATGAGACCATTCGTTCTCTTGCATTCTGGAGTGTCATACCACGATGGGGAGAAACAATCATGTCAGAAATGTCTCCCGCT
Source organism: Pirellulaceae bacterium (assembly GCA_031373875.1). Taxonomy (GTDB): domain Bacteria; phylum Planctomycetota; class Planctomycetia; order Pirellulales; family Pirellulaceae; genus JANMGV01. The sequence goes on from JANMNK010000531.1 coordinate 678, forward strand.
GAGGCGATTTTCTTTGCCGCCGCAGTGAAGCCTCCTGCTGAACGTGCCGACTACCTTACAGAAGCCTGCGCTGGGGATGCAAAATTGCGAGCTCGCGTTGATCGGATGCTGGCTGCCGCTGCACAGGTGGATAGTTTCCTTAAACCTCCGATTAATAGTGAGAATCAAGAAGACGCAAGCCCGAGTACAGGCGATCTTACAGCGTTATTCAAAACAGAAAAGGAGCAATCTGGCACGATCCTCTCGGGCAGGTATAAGCTCCTTCAACTCATCGGCGAAGGGGGTATGGGCAGCGTCTGGATGGCGGATCAAAAAGAGCCGGTTAAGCGCCGTGTCGCGGTCAAACTCATTCGAGTCGACCGAGGCAACTCGAAGATGATCCTCTCGCGGTTCGAAGCGGAACGGCAGGCCATCGCTTTGATGGACCATCCTAATATCGCCAAACTGCTTGACGCCGGAACAACCGATTCAGGCCATCCCTTCTTTGTCATGGAACTGGTCAAGGGAATTCCACTTACGGAATACTGCGACACGCACAAGTTAAGCGTTCAACAGCGACTCGGCTTGTTTCAGCAAATCTGTTCCGCTGTGCAGCACGCTCATCAGAAAGGAATTATCCACCGCGACTTGAAGCCGACCAATGTCCTTATCGAAAGCCAGGGCGGAAACCCCGTTCCCAAAGTCATCGACTTCGGATTGGCAAAAGCCACATCGGGAATCCAAATCTCTGAACATTCGCTATTCACAGCCTTTGGCTCCGTCATGGGAACACCGATTTATATGGCACCGGAACAGGCGAACTTCAATGCCATTGACGTCGACACGCGTGTCGACATCTACGCCTTAGGCGTCATGCTTTACGAATTGCTCACCGGCACTACGCCACTGACTCGCGAGACGGTTCAAAAGGCGGGTATAGACGAGATGCTCAAACTCGTTCGCGAACAGGAAGCGCCGACACCCAGCAGTCGACTAAGTTTCGCTTCTGTACTGCCGAGCGTGGCGGCGAATCGACAGAGCGAACCAGCAAAGCTGGGAAGATATGTAAAGGGCGAACTGGATTGGATCGTCCTCAAGGCGCTCAGCAAAGAACGCGATCGCCGTTATGAGACGGCAAATGGGTTCGCAATGGATATCGCGAGGTTCCTCAATCATGAACCAGTGGCAGCGGGTCCACCCAGTTCCGCGTACCGATTGAAGAAATTCGTGCAACGCAATCGAGGTCAAGTGATCGCAGCAGGCTTGGTGCTAATCTCCCTCGTCATCGGAGTGATTGGAACGAGTTGGGGACGGCTGGAAGCACGCCAACAGCGAGATACGGCCGTTCGCGAGCGAGACGAAAAGGAAAAAGCTCGTGAATCCGAAGAGAAGCAGCGTCAACTCGCGGTTCGCAGCGCAAACGAAGCCAAAGCCGTCAGTTCGTTTCTCACAGAAGATTTGCTCAACCAAGCCGATCCTGATAAGAACGCTCAGGACAAGCATATCACGATCGTCGAGCTGCTTCACCGCGCCGAGCAGCGAATCGAAGGCAATCCTCTCTTTGTAGATCGGCCAGAAATCGAAGCGACTTTGCGACTGACCATTGGCAAAACTTTTTTCAAACTTGGCCTCTATCCCGAAGCCGAACGCCACATGCGACGCGCGATGCAACTCAGGCAGCAAGTCTTCGGACTGGATAACCTTGAAACTTTGGCTGCTCGAGAAGCGTTAACGGATTTCTTAAACGGGAGACTGGCTCGCCCCAGAGAGGCAGAACCTCTGGCAAAGGAAACTTGGGCCGCGCGTTCCCGCTTACTTGGACCCGAACATCGCGATACGCTTGATTCCCTCGATACATACGCACAAGTTTTAAGAAACCTAAGACGAATGAAAGAAGCAATGGTCCTCCACCGACAGTGTTTTGAGGCCCGGCGTCGTCTTCTCGGGCCGAAAGATGTTGACACTTTGATTTCCATGAATAATCTGGGAGCATTATTGAATGACATGGGACTATGGAACGAGTCGATTTCCTTGTGCAAAGAGGTGCTTAAGATCCATAAGGAGGAACTTGAAATCCACCAAGTTAGTCCGGTTGGTGCGACATCGGCGGCAGTTACTTCCGTGAACCTTACTGCCGCATTTTACATGTCCGGTGAGCAGTCATTGGCCGATCGACTCGCTTCCGATCAAGAAGTCATCTCCTCCAAATTGTTTGGGAACGATAGTCCTGTTACAGATCAATTTCGCGGACTCGCTGTTCGAATTTGGTGCGAGCAAAACCGGTTGGAGGAAGCAATAACCAGAGGACGGGAGGTCGTGGCGCGGCGTCGAAAAATCTATGCCCCTGATCATCCACTCACGGCGAATGCTCTCCTCGATTTGGGCCGAGCGCTGGCATTACAAGGCGAGTTTGCCGAAGCCGAGCTTTTGGAGGCGGAAGCGCTAACCATCTACGAAAAATCGCCTACACAGTCTGAGTATTTCAATGGTTGGGCAGAAAACTGGCGTGGCGTTGCGCTCGTCGGTCTCAATCGGTGGACCGATGCGGAGCCACTTCTAATTTCTGCAGAGCAAAGACTGCGCACCAATCCCATGACCCCGCCAAGACATTATCGCGAGGCTTTACAAAACCTCGCGACGCTCTACGACGCGTGGAACAAACCAAGTGAAGCGATGAAATGGCATAGCGCCGTAAGAAAGTTTGATGCTGAAAATGTCGATGCGAAGGCCAAAAAAGAGTGAATGTCCACTTGATGGCTTCATTCCGAATGGCTTTCCCAGAATGAAGATCTGATAATCTGTTACCTCTGTGCCGCCGTTAGTTTCTCCAATGGAATTTCTTTGACGATCCGGGCGCCGCAATATTACATCTGCACATGCTTTGTTAAAGGTATAGAAACCGGCCAATCCGTATCGACCGTTCTAGTGTCGTCGATGTGCAATAAAGAGTCCCACCTCATGCGGCAAATTCAAATCGATATTGAACGCGTGCGTTTCGTTGAGGAACGCTTCAAGAAGTTTGTTATCTTTTCGGCTGTGCCATTCGCCGCGGATCCAACCAACTTGCGACATGAGTCCCAAAGCCGATAGCTCAGGAAGCAAGACATACTCAGCTCCTTCGCAATCAAGTTTTAACAAGTCAACTTCTGAAACACCCCACTCGTTGATCTGCTTCCAAAGATCTTTCACAGATAGAGCAACTACATCAATCCCGAAATCTTTGTAGCGTGGCTGGAACGACTCTCACC
>JANMNK010000556.1:0-2285 GCA_031373875.1 Pirellulaceae bacterium
GAGGGGGGGAAATCGCATCGTTTTCGCTTAACTTTAAGGCGAGCGGCAGGCTGAAACATACCAGCTGTATTTTGGGACCATTGTCCGGACCATTGTCCCGAACGAAGAAACGGACGGCTACGGTAGTTTTGAATCTGCCTCTCGCCTAAGAGGAATAGATTTCTAGATTGAATCAATATGGGGGTGAAGATGAGGCTGGAAGCGCTGGAAGCCTATACCGCGGGCTGCCGTTCGCCTTAGAAGACCGGAGGCTATTACTGCCTCTGTTTTGCCGAAATGCGAACAACGGCCGCAAGCAGAGTTCGCAATCGTTCGTCGCTGCAATTCATTCGGGCACCTCAAACGATCGAACCAATTCTTGCAATCGACTCATGACGCGACTCCGAGCCACATAGACCGTGCCCACGCTGACCCCCAACTTTTGAGCTACATCTTTGACTGGGCAGGCATCGATATGTGACAAACAGAACGCCTGCCAAGTTGTCTCGGCAACTGTGTCACGCACCTGGTCCGCTGCCCACCGAAAGACTTCGCGGCGATACTCTAGATCGAACTCGCTATTCAAGTGGGATTCAGGTATGCACAATTCGGCCAAGGCTCGCGCCGCTTCCTCTCCGCCCACCCCAAGCGCTCGATGCCTCGGCCGCGTCAGGAAATTGACCGCCGTGTTGCGGGCAATTCTGAGCAACCAAGCACGAAATCGGCCTCGATCGTCGCGATCAAGCCATTTTGCGACAGACTTTGCAATCGCCCCAAATACCTCTTGAACCAGATCGTCTGCGTCTGCCGATTGCAAGCCTCTTCGCAACGCCAGTCGATAAACGAATGGACCGTAAACGGCCACTACTTCTTCCCAGGCCGAAACATCCGCCGCATTGGGCAGTCGCAATATCAAGCTTGCACGCGTTTCGGGCGGACTGGGACTCATCGGTACTCTCGTTGCAAAGAACTGAATCATACCTAGAAGACACGGTGGTCAGCTAAATCTTTCACACGGGAAAAGAAATCCGTGAGAGGCAGAAAAATGGCGGCAGAAAGATTGAGTTACTGATTTTTCTGCCCCCATCTTTCTGCCTATTCGCTCTGTAGCCGGAATTTGACTTCACCAAGTATTGGGAAAAGAGTAAAGATAATCACGCGAAGCTTGACACGGGACCAGGTTCTGCGTGCAATGTTGCTCTTGCGAAAGTGCCCGTGAATATCATGAGGTTGTTTCCAGATGAATAGCTCAAGCATAGCGAAACGTCCAATACCAGCGATGCTTATTTTGCTGCTGGTGGCAGCGTACATATTGACTGCATGTTTGGAATATGGACTTTGGTTATTTGTTTCCCAAATTGTAAGGAGGTCTTTCGACTATATAGGCCTTGTTCATCAACTGACTTCATTTCCATTCTATATGATCTGCATCGTTTGGCTGGCAGCGCGCAACGGTCGAACTTTTTTGGCGACCTGGATCGTACCAACTGTCATACTTTTGGTTCCTCTCACGGTCCCTGTCGTGGGATGGATGTTGACTCAAGACAATTCCGGGATCGGACGCACCTTGATGTATGTGCAGTGGTCGCACTGGTCTCGGATATACATGATTGACTACGTTTGCTTAGCGTTTGCGTTTCGTGCTTCCACCTTGCATTTGCGCCCCGTAGCCACTGTGGCCTCGCCAAATCGCTTGACTGTGCTTTCCATTCTTGGCTTGACTACCGTGGTGGCGTTTTGTTTCATTGTCGATGGCCTGATTAACCTGCTTTTTTCCGAACTGACTATCACTAGGTCCGGCCAGGGTTTGGCCAAATTGCAATACACTACGATTCTTCATAACGCTATTTATTCTGCCGTGACCTCGCTCGTTTGGTTTTCGGCGGCTTGGCTTTTCGTCGCTGCGAATCCTAAGCGTTGGATAGGTGGATTGGGGCTGCTCGTATATGTGTTTGCGATCGGAATTATCTATCTGTTGATCGTTCCCTTGTTGATAGGGCAACAATTCCCGCCGGGTGTGACAGCGCCTACGTTTGGTTTTTGGGTCTGCTCGTTTGCAATTCAAGTGCTTCATATCCCCATTGTATTCCTCTGCTTCGGCATGGTGCATCTGGCCGGCTACCGCTGGGACATTCTAAGGCGATCGACTTCGGCTAATAAAGCCACCGAGCCCCTAAGTGATGGAGTGCCACCAGTACTTGACGAAGTCACCCATTAGCAACCCCTGGGCGATAGCAGCGTTTTGAGCGTGTCTCGTTGCAAAGAACTGAATCATACCTAGAAGACACGGTGGTCAGCTAAATCTT
>JANMNK010000563.1:0-1920 GCA_031373875.1 Pirellulaceae bacterium
GTCCAGCGTTCAATTCTGCATGCGTGGTTATCTCGTCGACTTATCAGTCGAACGCAAGTTTGCGGTGCGAGTTATCGAATTTCAACGAGAGTTTGCATTGCCTCAGAGCAGCAACGACGAAGGTCGGGGAGACTCTCTACAAGCAATCGCTGAAGGTGATGACGTAACGCCCGCTTACGCAGGAATCGCTTATCGGAGGTCACGACACTTCGTTGGCGAGATCAACTTCAGTGATTTTGCATGCTTCGAGTTAAATGGATTCATCACAAATATATATGAAGATGACTGGCGAGATGGATTTCTCAAGGATCTCAAAGATATCGTCAATCGCCTTTCTCCTTAAGTAACATGATCGGTTTGGGTTTTCATGAACGGTAAAACGATTCGCATTCACCTGGTCAATGGATTGCCATCCGAGATACTAACCGCTGAGATCATCAACTGGACGGGAAAGATCATCGTTGCTCCGCGATCGATGCTGGCTGAACTTGCGAAGCGTGAGGAAGTTAAACGCACCGGCGTCTATTGCCTGTTAGGTCCTGATCCAGAGAATCCTGCTCGCGACAAGGTTTACATTGGCGAAGGGGACAATGTCTTCAAGCGACTGACGAATCATGATGACGACGAGTCAAAAGAGTTCTGGGTTCGTTGTGCGGTCATCATCAGCAAAGATCAAAACATCACCAAGTCTCATGGAAGATACATCGAGAGTCGCCTGATCACTTTGGCAGAAAAAGCAGATAGAGCAACCATTCAAAATGGTACTGCCCCACCCATTCCCCCGCTGCCCGAACCTGACATCGCGGACATGGAGTACTTCGTTTCTCAGATGCAGCTTGTCTTACCTGTTCTGGGATTCAACTTCCTTCAGGCCAAGCCAGTGATTCAGCCCGGAGGAACTGGAGTCACTACAGACGTTTCTCCCATCTTCACCTACTCTCCATCGGGCGCATCGGCGAAAGCCCAGGAGATCAACGGCGAGTTCGTCGTCCTGAAGGGCTCAACTGCTCGAGTGTCCGGTCCAAAGGGCTGGACGTCCTATCGTGGCCTGCGCGATCAACTTGTCCATGAAAAGAAGCTCTTACCATCTGTGTCGCCCGATTTCCTTGTCTTCGCAGAAAATGTTGCATTTCGAGCCCTACGGCAGGTGCCGTGATCGTAAACGCCTACAACGTAAGTGGCCGCACAGGATCGTGGCGAGTGGAAGGGACGAACAAGACTTACCAAGATTGGCATGAAGAAAAGCTGGCCGCTGCAGATGGACACCTGAAGGATAGCCTTGAGTAAACTGTACCAATTCGTGTGTAGAGATTAAATGGCAATGAATGCCTCCAGGATCAGTAGCAAGAAGTTGGAGGCATTTACGATTTTCTAGTCGGATTATGATCCGTATGACCTACCGAGCGGAAGCTTAGACCCACTCGGGTTCGAATGCGGCTAACTGCTTTTGGCTGACAAGATATTGCCAGGCCTAACTAACGTAGCCAATAAGCCAAAATATTTCTCAGTGCTCTCTGCTGGAGCTTTCCTTGCGGTAATTGATGCCAATTCACCGCCTCGAGGTCAGTATCAAAGTCGATTGGATCGCATTCTACGAATCGAACGGTTTTGGACGTTGGCCAACTTTTGGGCAACGCAAAGCTGTGACAACCGTGATGAACTTTCAGACTCCGGTATTAAATCGGTTTCTTTTATCTTCTGCCCTGGGTTTGATTCGGAGCCGGAACCTGTGATTCATGCGATCATTGTCGTTGCAGCGGATGGCAGCGTGCAACGGCGTGCTTTGCCGGCCGATCCGTACATCTACCATCACAAGTGGCTGTTTGTGGATGACGACTATCTGGGCTTTGATGTCGAGCAAAGTAGGGCTCGTTCCAAGCAGTGGATCGGGCTTGGGGATGTCGATCGGTCGAGGATCGG
>JANMNK010000585.1:0-20201 GCA_031373875.1 Pirellulaceae bacterium
AAGATTGTCGAAGGCGCGGTAGGAATGGTTCAGATGGCACTCGAGCATCTCTCACGCGATAAAGTTTTGGAGCTCGACGAAGAACGGAAGGCGGTGATGGTATCCAATTTGCTCGTAGTCTTGTGCAGCGACCGTCATGCACAACCTGTGATCAATGCCGGTTCGCTGTACTGAGTACCATGAAAATCAAAGGCGCTTCAGCGATTGCGGATAGATTTTCTGTAACCGCAATGACGAGCGGAATTTTGGAGAATTCAAGTGGCGCGTGATTCTTTTTTGCTTCGCATTGACCCGCAAATCCTTGCCGCACTTCGGCAATGGTCCGAGGACGAAGTCCGTAGCGTCAATGCGCAAGTAGAGTACCTGCTGCGAATTGCTTTAAAAAACGCTGGCCGCCTCCCCAAGCCCGCCTCTCAACACGAGCCGCCTAGCGACACGCCCGCCACCTAATTCCAATCACTCGTAGCATCAACAGAGCATTCAAAGTTCCACTAAGAACCGACGGACCGAACACTATCGATCCATCAGCTTTTATTTCCGCAGCTCATTTTTCAATTAACTTGACTGATTGGCTGCCTACTGCAATGCGTGTTGGGTCAGAGTGGAGGATCAGCGAGCTAATAATGGAGCCGGCTGTTCGCGAAAGTTTTTCATTAAAAACAACTTGACCGTTCCAGCTAATTTCTACTGGCTCATCGAAATTGGTCGCATCGTCATCGAACCAGCAAGTCAGTTCCTTCGGCGTTTCGCCAGTGAGTCGTATCGTGTTACCATCGCGCTCCGCAATGAACTTCTGACCTGCCGCCAGTTCTTTGCTGGCCGTGCTTAACCAATAAAATGAGGGATGGACCACGTCGTCTTGGTTCCAGACAATTCTATTGGGTATGGTCTTCCGGGTATGCTTCTGCATCCAATCTAGAGCGATGCGATCTTCGCCGTCCATCCAATGCCCTTTGCCTTCGAAAATGTGGACGTCGTGAACGTAGCCAGCAGGATCTGCTTTCTGTAGCTCATCAAGTTGAGCAGCCCATTTTTTGGCGACTTCGTTTCGATTGTAGGCACCATCGTTGCCACCCACGAATATTGCGAAGGGGAGATTGCGAAGTCCTAATGGCTGCGATTCATTCGGATGACCAGCCATCATACTGGCGGCTGCAAATCGATCCGCCATTCGCGGCGCGAGTTGAAATACGCCGTCACCACCGGCCGAATAACCGAGCAAGTAAACTCGATTCCGATCGATACCCTCGGCTATTGAATAAGTCTTTATCAGCTCGTCAAACAACGTGTCGATGTGCGATTGATGCCATAAATCCCACGTATCGCCGGGAGCACGCGGTGCTACGACAATCCCTTCCTTAGGCTCGTACAGTCGAATTTGATTCTTCCATTGAGAATCATTTACCGCTTTAGGAGCGCCACCCCCGCCGTGCATCGAAATGAACAGCGAATGTCCCGTCGCGGGCTTGTCACCGAATCTTCTTTCGAGCCATTTAAGTTCCTTGGAATCGACCGTCAAGGATTTCTTCTCAACTCTTTCCCGCATCGCATCGGACTGTTGCTTGACAAAAGAAGCCACCGCAAGATCGGTAACTTGACGGGCTTGTTCTCGAGTCAAAGGAGCTTGTAGCAGTTCGGAGGTGACCAATTCGGCAAGATCGCCTTGAGCATGATCCAGCGCGGCACGAAACTGCTCGACCAGATCGTTGGCCGTCGCATCTGGCATTCCATTTATCAGACCGCCGACAACGCTCGCCAACAATAAAATTATCTTTGCAAACCGATGCATCCCCGTCATCTTCTCTACCTTTTTGTCTAACAAGAAATCATTTTTTGAGAAAAGCGACAACCAATTCGACCGATCAGGTCGCTCAGCCTTACCAACAGTTTTTTTGGTAATTGGTAATTTTCTGGAAATGGCAAGTTTACTTAATCATGTATCCCGTGTCACGCTTGAAGCCTGATTCTTCGAGCAAGGCCGCAGCTTTTAGGCAGTGCTCCATCGAAAGCCGCGTTCCCGAGATTAACATCGGAGTGGGCTCCGATTGCCATTGCGATCCGAAGGCCATGACGTGGTCTAACAATTTGTTGGCGTTGGTGAATACATTTCCAGTGGAAATCCGCGTGGCTAAATCAAAGGCCGATTGAACAACTCCACAGATCGTAGCGGCTAATTCCGCAGCCTCATGAATTCGACTTTGCTGGCTGTGTTCGATGATTTGGGCAAGTTGTTTTGCAAACACATTCGCCGAGCTAAGCAAGTATCCATCGTAGTGACCACCCGAAGATCGCAACCAACCGGAATAACCACCGGCCTCGGCCCCCCGCACCATCCAAACACCGCGCATATCGACGCCACTATTGGCAACTTGGTCCCGACCGCTCGTGTCTTTGAACAAAATAAAATTCTCGTAATCGCAAGCCAACTTGCCAACCGTTTCTGGCGACATTTCATTGCCTGTAACTTGAGGCAATTGGTACAAAGCCGTTGGTAGTCCCTTATCTAGAATTCGCTCCATCGATTCCAGAATGTCGGCTTGGCTCAAGTCCTTGCCTTTGGGTGCACACACCGTAAAACCCACAAACGCCGAATGGCCTTGCAAGTGCTCAAGGCTCTGCATGCAAGCCAACATTTCTGACAAATTCGTTTTGAGGACACCGACCAAGACGCACATTCCGAGCGATTCTGCGATTTCAAAAACAATGTCGAGAACTTGTCGAATGTCGGCGTCCGACATTTCCCAACCTTCGCCAGTTGAGCCGGGAATCAAAAGTGCCTTGGCATGATCGGAAATGTGCTGCAAGTGCATCCGCATGCGATGGCAGTCGGGTTCATGTGCTCTGCGAAAGTGCGTCAGGGCAGGGCACCATAGTTGCGGGATACCATTCGGGAAAAGTTTTCGCAGGAGGTCTTCGCGTCGCATCGTAAAGGCTTGCATTTTTGGGTGGGTATAAACGAACAATCGAGAATGGTATCTTACACCCCAAAGAATGACTTTACATCAACGACGTTTGGGCGTAGCAAAATGAATTGGCGCATTTGGAATCGAAAACTGCACCGCTGGGGAGCTTTGATTGTCGCGCTGCCGTTTTTGATCGTGATTGTGACCGGCATATTGCTACAAGTCAAAAAACAGGTCGCTTGGATTCAACCGCCAACCCAAAAAGGCGAATCCAAAATTCCAGCGATTGGATTTGATGGCTTGCTGATTGCAGCGAGGTCTCAACCCGAAGCAATGATTTCTGATTGGTCCGATGTTGAGCGGATAGATATCCAACCCAGCAAGGGTGTCGCCAAAGTACAATCGACAAAGCGGTGGGAAGTGCAAGTCGATCTCACGTCCGGAAAAGTTCTCCAAACGGCTTACCGCCGATCCGACTTGATCGAATCGTTCCACGATGGGTCTTGGTTTCATCCATCCTTGAAATTAGCGGTCTTCTTGCCGGTAGCGATTATCGTATTGGGATTGTGGTTAACTGGGATCTACTTATTCTTCATGCCAATTCTCGCCAAACGGAAAAACGCAATGCGACGCGCCAAAGAGCGAACGCAGGTTTCGTCCTGATACGTGCGACTCGTGATCGCCGTGGATTACTTAGCAAATCCTTGACAGGTATCATCTAAGCGTCGAGCGCGACCCGTCTGAAGTTCGTCTGACTATCGGGCCACTCCGCGCAAGCTTTACCAAGGACAGTGACTCTTTCCTCGATCCTGCGATGGATTTCCGCGATTTTCGAATCTCCAAAGAAATACGTATACGCGGGAATTTCTTGCTCAAGCCCCTTCGAGTCGCAAACGCGAGTCAATACGATTTCTCGCTCGTACAGGTTGCTGGTCGATCCAATGCGATAACCTTCGATGGAATCCAGCCGTTCGGTAACGGAAGGCATATCTTGCAATTCAAACTCCCAGAGTTCACCCGAAACCCAATCATCGCCTGGGACCATAGCCGGATAAGACCCCAGATCAAATAGAATTCCCGCAGCAATCGCAGCGCGCACTCGCAACGGTACACGCGGCCACATTTTGCCGCGTATCTGGTTACTCTTTAGCGTTCCATAAACAAAGAACGCCGCTATCGATTCCCCATTCATTTTTTTGGCTGCATCCTACAAAGACTTCGAGTACGGTCACTACTTCGATAAACCAGTTGATCAATGCAATGTAGGCCTTGCGAGAATCAAACGAATTTCGCGAGCCCTACGCTTGATTTACCGTGACCGGGTCCTTTAACTCAATAATATGAGCATCGGGCATAATGTGTCGTACCGCATCCACTGTTCGGCGATGGCATGACAGGACGATGCATTGGGATTCTTTGCAAATGTGATGAACCGCTTCGAGTGTTTGCGCCAGTCGATTATCGTCAAAATTGACGAAGCAATCATCCATGACGATCGGCAATGGCTCGTGCTGCCCGCAATATTGCTGAACAAATGCAAACCGCAGCGCCAAGTAGAGTTGCTCCCGAGTACCCTGGCTGAGTTGCTCAGGTTTCTTTATCTCTTGGTCATGATCGACAACATGGAAAGTGTGTTCCGCATAACGGTCCGCTTGAACGTCAACATATCGGCCCATGGTTAACTTGGAAAAATTCTTCCGAACCAACTCCATAATCGCACCTTGCTGGTTCTTTCGAAACTCTTCCAAACTACGATCAAGAAGCAAAATCGAAGTCGCCAAGACCATCCATTCTCGCGACATTTCATCCAGTTTCGCCTTGAAACTTTCCAACTCCATCGTCATGCTCGTCACGCGTTCATCGTCGACCATCTGACGCAATTGCTGTTCAAGGTTACCTTTCTCGATCAACAGTCGGTCGTAGCCTTTCTGCTTTTCTTGCAATTCGCTTTGTAGCATTAATGCATTCTGTTGAATTTCCTCTTCACTTGTCGCAGCCAAATCACACATGAAGGCATCCAATGATCGACCGTTTGCGAAAGCCTCCAGTTGCCTTTCACGTTCGCTTACTGCCGCCATGAGAACCCAGTATTCCTCCGCCTTTTTCGACAACGCTTGCGCTTGCTCCACGTTTTCCAATCCAAGCAGCTTGGCTAAAGTCTCTAATGCTGACATCTTGTCGCCTCGGTCTTTCGCATTGGCAGCGAGCTGTTTGCGTTTCTCCTCATTACGCGTCGCCAATTTTTGCAGTGCCTCACGCTGCTTTGCAACTTGATTCAATTTCTCTTGGACTTGCAACAATTGCGCCACATTCTCCGGCCCCTTATCGGACACAACAATCGAAGGCTCAGTGCGCAGTGCTTGATCGACCTCTTGGTAAAACGATTGGATCGTTTTCTCCAACTGCGCGATTTGATTTTTTAGCCGATTGCCATCTTTGCGAAGAGTCGACAACTCTTCGAGACGCCCCAAAACATCAAGAATGTCGTCATGCTTAATCGACTCGGGCAAATGATAACCATTCAATGAGTTGCGATAATGACCAACAAAAGTTTCATGGCTCTTGATCGCTTGGACGCGCTCGCTTTCGAGGGATTGTAAACTCGTTTGAAGTATGACGAATTGATTTTGATTAGCGGCACGTGTCGCCTCTGACTTGATCGCATTTGACTGGATACGCTCAAGCGTTTGTAGTTTGCCTTGGACCTCGCTTTCTAAGTCGGCAACGCGAATCGACAATGGCATCGATGCATCGGCAAGGGGCGTCTTTTTCGGTAAACAACTTTCGGATTCGATCAAGGAATCGGAGAGCTGAAAATCGTCGATCTTTGTTTTCATTTCACGCCAACGTTGCGACAAGGATTCTGAGTCCGCATGACTTTGCGAAATCGACTGACCGAGTTCATGGCGGCGACGCAGTAGACCGGAGACGGATCGCATCTTGCTCGGTTCGCGTGGAACGACACTGCAGGCTTGCCAAGCTTTTTGCCACTTCGACTGAGCGAAGTCGTATTTCGATTTCGCATCGCGCAGTTGCGATGTTAACTGCTCCATTTCGCTAATTGCCTTACGGAAATCAGTGGCATGCTGTTCGCGAAGAGCAAATTCCTGAACGTTGGCTAAAATCGAATCGACCATTGCATCTTCCTGCGCCAAGTGATCCCAGTACAACTGCACAGCGTTTTGAATTTCTATACCAAACAGGGAGTCTTGCTCTTTTGAGGACTGATACTGCAAAGTCTGCAATTGGTCCCATAGTTCTTTTCGACGCACACGCATTCCATGTAAGTTTTCCAGGCTGGCAATTGGACGCTCCTCCGCGAGTTTTTCCTTTGTGCTACCAATTTCTTCGAGCGTGCGAATTGCTTGCTTGTGCTGGCGATCAAGCGAATCGTATTCTTGCTGATAGTTGCACCAATTCGTTGCAAGTTCTTCGATCGTGGAATCGCTGGGCAACACGTCAACATGAACTTGTTCAAACAACTCGCCGGTAACATCGACCAACTGCACGTTAATTTTCTCCACTTCTGCCGCTTCTCGGTTTGCGCGAGCGTGGATCTGTTGGAAAAGGTGGATGCTGTTTAGAAAATCGCGGCAGCCTTGGACCAGATCATTCAGGGAACTGAGATTCTCCGTGAGTTCTTCTGGTTCTTGCACCGCACTCCCCAGTCGTTCCATAGTCGCTTTTGTTTCCGCGATACGTGAGTCAAGGACGGCAGCGGTGCGCGTTGCCTCGCGAATTTTTTCAACGATGTCGCGTAAATCGTCCTTCATGATTCGAGTCACTTGGAACTCGCTTGGTAGGGCTGATATGATTTCCGGGTCGATGGTGTCGGCCCATTCTTTTTCTTTCGCAACGACCTCTCGCAACTCGCTTTGTAGCATCTCCAACTGCGATTTTGAATCATCGTTCGCGACAGCTTGAATAGTCAATCGACGGATTGTATCGATATCGACACAGGGACTATCGATCTGGGTGGTCCGCTCCACCTCAGCTTCGATTTCGGCAACTTCTCGATTCAACGCGATTTCAGTTTGCGTAATTTGATCGATCTGCGATTGGTAATGACGCCATTGATCATTCCAAGCCCTCGTCAATTGTTCGGGCACAACAAACTGTTTGAGTTTCAATCGTTCGGTGGTCAATTGCTGAGCAATGGGTAACGCTTTCCCAAGCCGGTCGCAACTATCTAAACTGGTCATTAGCTCCTTCAGTTCGCGAGAAAGTAACGCATGTCTTGCATCCACCGAATCTAATTGTTGGCGTGTTGAGAGATACGATTGTGGCATGTTTGTCGCCGCGTCGATCGACTTTTGTAATTCGCGAATTTGACTGACAAGCTTGAGAATCTCCTGAGTTCGTCCTTGAGCGGTCATCAATTTGTCGCGGCGTTCTACCAGCGTCTTTTTGGTAGTCTTCCAATCCAACGAGGCACCGCGCTTTACGCCAAGCAGGGCTTCGGTCAGACTGAGCCCAGCAAGTGATTGCTGACCTCGGGATAATTCCTCAAGCGAAAAACCAAAGAGTGATCGATATGCGTTGACGTCCAACGGCCCCAGCAGTCGCAACAGTTGGACCTCGTCAAGTTTCTTGCCACCTGAACCATACTCGCCTTCGACGAGATCTTTGCGACCTCGCCGTCGTCGATAATGAATTTCTTCTCCGTTTTCAAAAGTCGCAGATACTTCTGCCAAAGTTCTGGGACCGGTAATCTCGCTGGAAGTCGACATACCGAACAGTGATTCGCGCAGCGATTGAAGCAAGGTGGATTTCCCCGCTTCGTTTGGACCATAAATCAGAACAAACGGCGCCTTGTTAAAGTCGAACGAAGAACTCTTGAAAACGCCGTAATTTGTAAGCTTGAGCTTATCGATTCTCATTGACTACCTCCTGTCGACTCGAGTTCGGAAGCCAGAAGATTGATCGAGGACTCTTTAAGGCTAGGTAACACTTCTGCAGCAGGCTTGCTCCAGATGTTATCGCTCAGCACATCGCCAGCATGTTTTTTCAAGATAGCGACCTGAGTATCGAAATCTCTCAAGAAACTCTCATCGTGCTCGATCGCGTCGAACGTGACCTTCAATTGTTGCACGACTTCGTCAAAGTCTTTTTGTACTTGGGCCGAACGAATGATAGATGTTGCAAACTGAATCTTTTCAATCCACATTTTTCCGAGTTCGTTTGCGGCGTTTCTGATTCCCAAATCCACGTCCGATTTGAACTTGGGCTTGCTAGCTTCGGCATGCAATTTGGTGCGTCCCGTCATTTGAACCCGAATTGCAAGGGTTCGATCTGGAACTTGAGCTTGCAACTGCTGCATCCTTCGTTTGGCAGCGTTGGTCAAATCCGAAAGCGTTTCGACATCTGTCAAGTCAACTTCGACAATATGCCAACGAGCCACGTCCGTCGGGAAGAATTCGATATTCGCGACACTGCCGTTCTTGACGTCAATTAAGTAACATCCTTTTGCTCCACATTCGCGAACGCTCCTGCCCTGCGTGTTCCCGCTATACCCAACCCATGTGCCTTGAGGGTCAACCGACTCCTCCGATCTCATGTGAATATGCCCTAACGCCCAGTAGTCGTAGCCACGTTGTCGCAAGACATGCAGGTTGGTAGCCGCATAGCGATCGTGCTCTGAATTGCCAGATAAATTCGTATGCAGCAAACCAACGTTGAAATATCCGGACTTGGCATCCGGGTACCCCGCTGCAAGGTCCTCCGTAACCGCTTCGCGTGCAAATGACTGTCCGTGCACTGCAAGCCCGCACTCAAGTAGTTTTGTCGCTGCACGATCGGAAGGCAATTCAATGACATTTTCGGGCCACGGAATCGAATTGCCCACCACAGAAATCGCATCGTGATTCCCGCGAATCAAGCAAACCATGATGCCATTCTGTTCAAGCCGCCGCATTTGTTCCATCAACCAAAGTCCAATGCCAATATCTTTCCACTGGCAATCGTAGATGTCCCCGGCAATCAACAGAGCATTCACTTGGTGATCGATCGCCAAGTCAACGAGATTGTGGACCGCATCCTTTGTCGCGTTGCGCATCTGATCCGCCGGCGCACCGGGATACGACTCCAGTTTTTGCATTGGGCTACCCAAGTGCAAATCAGCGGCATGAATGAATCGAAGATTCGACATCGCGTTCCCTTTGGTGTGGAAGGTACTCACATAAAACAGCAGTTTAAAACAGCAGTAGTTGTCGATCTTCGTCATCGCTATCTGCGTTTGCCTGTTTTGACTCCGGTGCTTGTTGACTATCTGTCGCCGCCGAATCTCTTTGCACTGCAACGAACTTTGGATCGAACTCTGGTTCGTGGTGGGCATTGGACTGGGGACTCGTTGATGTAGCAATCGGAACGATTGCATCGCCGCTGAGCATGATGAGGGTCATCCCGATTCGGTTCTCGGGCAACCCAAATTGCTTTTCTAATACTCGCCGATACATCTGCAATTGCGGTGCATGGTGCGCGGCGCGTTCGGCCGTCCAAACTCCCAATGGCGTGTCGCTGTTGTAAGTGTCTGTTTTGTAGTCGAGTATTTCGGCAAACGCGATTCGTTCGCCTTTGTAGCCCAATACAAGTCGATCGATTGACCCGCGAACCAAACCACCATCTAGTATCTCTAGCAAGTTTCTTTCATTCGTTACTTCGAGTCGCGTCACTCCAGACGCTCGCCACTGCTCGTAGCGAGAACGGCCAATGGCCCCTTGGATACATTGCGTTGACAACCATGTTTGGAATTGGTCGAGCCATACTTTGATATCGACTAACTGCAATAGTTCGGGAGTTAAGGCGGCGATTGCCAGCGACCGTAGATGACCGCGATCAAATTGAAAATCGTCTAGCCAGATCACTTCCTCAAACCATCGATGAACCAACGTCCCAACGATTTGGCCCATGGACTGGCTGGTATCTAACGCTTTATCAAGTGCAACCAAACGAGCTTCGCCCGCGGACGAAGGACGCAACGCTGGACGCATTCGCTGCAAACGGCCCAACTCGCCCGGAACCAACTGCACGCGAAGAGTCTCTTCCTCAGCATCTTGGACCTCCAATGGATCGTCGACCGCACGGGGAGCATCATCCGAAGAATTCGTCTGCTCGGCACCTTCGCCAACAACACCTTCATACCAAGCAGCATCACCGGATTGATAGACTGTGCAATTTTCCGTGTTCCGCAATTCGCCCGTTGTATCAAGAATGGAACAGAGCACTGAACTCCACGAGCGGCTTGGTTTTTCATGCGGCTCGGAATACAGATAAAGTGCACGTCGGGCGCGTGTCAATGCAACGTAGAACAAACACAAATTCTCCGTTAAATCCTTGATGGCAAAGTCCAAATGAACGGCTCGCCATTCATCATCGACGTAAGGCAGCAGTTCTTTTGGCAAATAACGAATAACGCCATCTGGACGCTCGGTTTGGTTTGGAATTCGTGCCAGCAGCGTTGGCGTTCGCAACGTATTTTGACTTGGTATCGTCGGCAAGAAAACTGCGTCAAACTCCAATCCCTTGGACTGATGGATTGTCATAACACGCACTTGTGCTGGCCTTGGCGTTGCAATTTTTTGCTGCTCAATGAACATGACGAAGTCTCGAATACGCGATGGACGTCCCGTGTCGTACTGGTAGCCTTGCTGAATCAACTGCTCCAGTCGCTGCTGGTCTCGCAGATTGCACAATGGCGCGATCGCTTCGGCATAATACGCCAACGAAGGCCCAACTCCGATCTGATCCACGCGCAGACGAACTTCGCAAGACAACTCGGCTATTCTATCGCATCTATCAGCGTTTTCGTTATCAAGCTTGTCAAGCAGTCCGGACGACTCGACGTGAAATGCGGAGACGCGATCGCCTGGATGATCGCCCAATCGCATCAGGCTCATCATCAGCTCGACAGCGGCAGAATCCGTCAAGGGATTCCCGCCTTCTTGACTGGCATCGATCCGATGCTCGCGAAGTAAATGAATCATTGCAGCGACTTCAACATTGCGACGAACCAGCACGCCAATACTGACATGGTTATTTTTGCTAACAAGTTCTTTGATTTCGTCTGCGCAGATCTCCATAAGTCCGGGCTCGTCATCGGACTCGTCGGAGTTTTTGCTAACCGGCTTGGATCCGTTGCTTAATTTTACGAAACCAGAAAAAGACTTCGCCGTTTCATGATCAACAAAACGCTCTTTCCAAATATCAATCGCTGCTTGGCCGTCCCCGTAATTTTCATGGAGTTGCAGATTTTGAAAGACCCGATTTACAAAGTTGATAATCTCGGGAGAGCTTCGCCAGCTTTTGGTCAATTGCTCCTGGATGATCCCACGCAAACGCGAGCTCACTTCGCCGAAAATCTCCGCAACGCCACCCCGCCAGCCGTAGATCGCTTGCTTCATATCACCAACGCAAAAAAACGATCGATCGCGTCGTAGATTTTCGCGAGCGATGGCTTCTGCAAAAGGCTGAATGATCTTCCATTGGTTGGGGGCAGTATCTTGGAATTCGTCTAGCAGCAAGTGATCGATCCGAGCATCCATGCGCCAATCGATTCGAGCAATCTCCGCAGCATCCACTTGTCCATCCGCCGCTTGTGCATTCGCCCGCGCGGTTTCTTCTTCGAGACGCCCAATCCAATCCGCCAGTCGATGGGAGATATCGTCGAAGGTCAGCGTACGTGTGCGTCGCTTGACTTCTTCCAGTTGGTGATGGTAGCTCGTCAGAAGCTCAAAGGTGGCTTGCGTTTGAATTCGCCGTATATTGAACTCCTGATGAACCGCGAATTTTCGCAAGATCTGCGCAGCGCGAGTCAATTCGCGACTCATTTCCTTTTTGTAAAGCTCAAAAGGATGATCGAAGCAGTTCTTGAGGACGGTTGAATTGAGAGCGCCTGTCCAGTCCTCTTTCTTGATCTTTTCGGCGACTCCAGTGACCGAACTCACGATATTTTTGTGATTGAATGCGAAATTCGAGGCAAGGTCGAGAGCGGCTTCCACATCCTCCGCAGTGGGCGAGTTGGGAACTGGAAAAACTTGCCATGCTTCGGGTTTTGTGACGCGGAACAATTCGTATCCGGACTCCACTACGTCGCGAATCTGGCTTTGTATCCCACGCCCCGCTTCACCTTTGAAAAGCATAGATAGCAAGTTTCGCAGATGTTGATGGTCCTGCTCATCGAACATTTTGGAAATGGCCAAATCGCGAATTTGCTTTTCTTGGAAAGGATCGGCCATCGTCCAGCCCGGTGGCAAATTCAGTTCCAAAGAAAAATTGCGTGCAAGCTGCGAATAAAATGCGTCCAGCGTGCTCACTCGATACCGGTGCAAATTGCTACAAAGGCGAGCAAGCTGTTGCTGGCAGTCCTCAATGGTTACCTCTAGGGGCGACAGGCTGTTGCGAAGCTGTGCAAGTTTCTTATCGTCCATTAATGACTGGGCCAAGTCTCCTAATACACGTTTGAGGATTTCACCGGCAGCTTTGCGCGTGAACGTCGTGGCCAGAACATGATCAAGCGGCTGGTTGGTGAACAGCAGACGAATCATCCGCAGCGCTAATTGATACGTTTTGCCTGTGCCTGCTGAAGCGCGAATGACCAAGGGGTTGAACCACTCTGCTGGCGGCGTTCCATTGACCGTCGGGATTTGGTAGTGCAAGTGCACTGGAGGGCCGCTTACGTTGGCCGCAACTTGCCGAAGCTGGAACGCTTCTTGAAGCGAATCGTCATTGGGTTGCGTTTCATTTGGAACTGGAGAATCCGAGTTCGTTGGCACGATTACTTTGTCGCCGGCTGCTTCTGGAATCTCGCCTAGCTGCTCTTTTTCAACCGGTGACGGTGCTTGTGAAAGGGATGGATCCCAGCGGCGCGCGAGATTCGTTTGACAGATGGAACCATACGGATCCCATTCAGGAATATTCTGATAGTTCGGCGGCCAGTAGACGTTATTCCGAATGGAGCGAATGATCTCTCGCGCTTTTTCGTCCGCTTGTGCCAACTCCTCGTCTTTGAAATCCGCCCACACAAATGCCGTCTCCGCAGCGGACTTGGGCAAGTTGATGTAGCCGAGTTTCACCGTCCCATCAATTTTCTCAATCACCCGAATCAAATGCCGATACAGAGGTAGTTGCAGGTCCTTCCATTTCCCTTTGGAAACATGAACCGATACGGGTTTCTTGCCGGTGTCGCTTGTCTTGTAATCCCAAATAGCCCATTCGCCTCGCGTCAAATGTTGGTCTATTCGGTCGATTTGACCTCTCAATCTCATCGGAACGCCATCGACATCGATTTCCACTACGCCGTAATCTGAAACGTTTATTTCCGTCTTCCATATCCGCCAGCCCGAACGAATATGCTCTGCTTGTTTTTCTGCGAAAGCGGCTAATCGCAATCGTGCTTGAGCCATTTGGATTTGCACGGCCGGTATCATCGACGATCCGAATTGCTCTAGTGCGAGTCGATCCAAATCTTCGCAAAGCCATTTCGCAATCGCTTCCGAATCTTCGCTCTGTTCGACCGGCGACCCTTTTAATCCACTTAAGCATGCGTGCATAACGGAGCCGAAAACGTTTGCACCCAGTTCGTCTGCGAGATCGTCGATCGCTTCGAGCCTTTTAATTCGATTTAAATAAAATCGATAAGGACATTCGATGTATTTCCGAAAATCTGTTACGGACAAAGCGGTGGGGGGATCGACCGGTTCAGGCAAAGGAATTGGTATTTCCGTTTGTCCCAGTCGAGGATGCCACTGAATCGCAATGCGTCCGATCGAGTGATGCGTGACGGGGGAAATCATCGACAAGACACGTTTCCCTAATTGTTCAGCAGGGACGGCCAGCATTAATCGGCTGGGGGTAACCGGATCCCCGGCCACACCTAATTGATGGAAAACGATCTCTAACTGCTCTCGCGAATGAATCAACGTCTGAAACGCGTAACAGTCGCGCGCGTAACGTCTCGCGTTATCGACCAACCCCAATTTGGTTCGCAAATCATTTGGCAAAAAGGCGTCGGCATTGACCGATTCGGGGACAACTCCATCATGCAATCCTGTCAGTATCAGTATTGGCGTATCGTCTAACGCCAAATCTAGCCAACCTAACATCTCAATCGCGTTGGGATTGGGAGGCGGCGGTGTTCGCAATTGGGTCAGCTGACGCAATATCCATACGATTGCCTCCGTAAATGTGGCTTCGATTTGAAACGATTGCGGTATGTCGGCTAACGCTTCAGCAGCCAAGCCGACTTTGCACAATGCATCCCACACAGACTCTTCGGCCGCGATATCTAAATTGGCTTGAGTTCCTTCGTAAGCACAACGCAACACATCGCGAATCTTTTCCGACCAAATGGCCAAGGTTGCCGAAGGTAGTCGCAACGGTGCCACCCACGAATCGATTTGAGAAACGATCGCTTGAACACATTCTACCCCTGGCTGTTGAGGCCACTGGGCCATGTTGACTGAGCGAATGAGCGTTTCGCTGTAATAGTTATCGAGTACCGTCAGATAATCTGCAGGCAGTTGCCCCGAGCGTTCTAGCATTTGACTGATCACTGGCAAGCGAACGAGGCTTGCAAGCGATTGATAGTCACCAGCATCGAGGTAATCGGAAACAACCCGCAACAATCGGACCGGTCCTGATTGGTCCAGCGGGATTCCGGGGCCAAATCGCGGTGTCACACCTGCACGCTGCAACTGTTCCGTCAATAAAGGAATAAGTGTGTTGTCAGGAACGCCGACGGTTATTTCTTGGGTAGAACGAGTATTGCCCAACTTGGCCAATTGTACAGCGACTTCCTCAGCCGCTTCCACGGCGGTTCCGCGAACATGCAGTTGGCTTTCCTCCACGTCGACTTGGATCTGTTGCCAGAACTCAGGCTTCAAAGCTCCGTAGGGATCGAATCCATCCCGCCAACTTTCTGGCGCTCCGACCAGCGCAGTAACCCGATCGGCGACTGCATCGAGAAATCGCCTCTGGGCTTGGTTCAAGTCCACTGCTCCAATCACGATAATGTCGAGGTCGGTACGTGGTTCGTCTTTGTCGATCGCGATCTGACGCGCGGTTTGAATATCCCAAAACTTGTTCTTGCTCAATTCATCGAGATAGCGCCGCTGAACGGCCTGCAGAACACGCCAACGCGGTTCCTCGCGACTACCGCGCAACATATTTGCGACGTCTTCAAAGGAAAGTAGGTCTGTTGCTAACTCACGGTGGAGTGTCGACAAAATGCCGCCGAGTTCCAGCCAAGGTTGCAAATCGTCAGCCGCCGGCACTTCGACTAACAAGGGCTTCAAGTCTTCTTTGGGAAAGGCGCGAAGAACTTTGGACCAGCACAATATCTGAAACAGGTCTGTCGCGAAAGGAAACCGAGCTTGGTAGAGTTTCTCAGGAAGAGCACCAACCGTGACGATTTCAGGCGGCCTCAGCAACAAATCCTCTTCATCAGCCGATTCCGCCAACAGCTCACTTAACCGTCGAACAGCTAACGAGCTGGGCAGTACCAAGAGAACGCGATCCATATTCCACTCGCCATCTTTGGAATATCGCTGTAATAAGTATTCGCGAGCCGAGTGAAGGACAGGTCGATGCCAACCTAGAAAGGTACGTTCGCGAATTTGGCAGTGGGAGTCTTTGTTCATTGCTATCTTTGCATGCTACGGCGGCTTGATGAAATTTCAACGTGACAACTCGTGCGGTTTGCTGGCATTCTTGATCGGCTGATAATCTGGCTTCGCTACTCGTCTTTTGAAATCCTTATTCCGGTTATTAGGCACGTTAGACGTGACACCTCTGGTCATCAAATAAGACATCGCGCCACGTTCCCCCGAATTATCCACCTTTCCATGGATTCCCCCAATAGGGTGTACGTTTCAGGCGATTAAGAAAAAGCGTCCTACTTTGACTAATCCTTCGATATCGAACAATCGATAGGACCAATTAAGGGTTAGTGCGCATCAACGCACTCGACCGGGGTAGAGACTATTTTGCGACGGCTGGCCATACGGTGTCGACAGCATGTTTACTGATGCGTTGAAAATAGAAAGCGACGCGGAAGTCGAAGCTCAGAGTATTTCTCCAACTTTGATTTCCCATTCGATCGCGTACGGCATTGTCATTGGACTAATCCCCAAGGATAACTTGTTGGCCGTTGGTGGCATAGCTTGCCTTTTTTTCTTGCCGCTGCATCGCGTTTCGACCATTCTCACCATAGTCTTGGTAAGTTTGCTCCCTTGGTTGACCGACCCCATTGCTCACCAAATGGGATTGTCGTTGCTGAAGCCAGAAGCGATGCGAGAGTTCTGGCTTCGCTCTATGTCTATGCCGTTAGTACCTTGGTTGGGCATTCATAACACCGTCGTGCTGGGTGGCCTCTTGATCGGATTGGCAACGTATCCAGTTACCGTATTGGTTTGCCGGTCCGTATTGCGATTAATCCAGCGACGCATGATGCAGAAACGCATTGACGAGATATTTACTCTCGCCCTCGATCAGCAGTCGCGGGGAGAAGTGAATACTGGTTTGCCCTCGGTTGAGCAAGAACAGGAACCTTTTCAGCTTCACGTGGCGGCCTTCAATCCTGACGACGATGCCCAACGAGATGCAGTTTCGCAAGACGAAATTGAGTTCCTGCCTTTCGTAGAAGAAGAGTCAGAAGACTCAATCGAGCTTGACAACCAATTCCGTCCGGCCACGCTGCTTAGGTTTGACATCGCCGCCCAATCGGCTACCGTTTCCAACCATGATTCAGCGACTTCAGCAGCCGAAGCGCCACTTGCGTCTAAGTCCACCCCAGTGGTAACAGCCCAGCCATTAGTCGCTTCGGTTTACCCCGCAGCCAATTTACGAATTGATATTCCAGAAGACGCCGCGCCCGGCAAGCCCACGATCATGGATCCGCCATTAGAGTTTGCTCATGCCGTGGAGACAATTCGTTACGAACCAAGCAAACAGATCATAGAGGGCAGTATGGTCCGCGACACTGTGATCGAAGTGCTTCGATTCCGATCGAACGACTCGACTTCAGATCCGCGAATTTCTGAGCCAAGCATTCCCAGTCTGGTTACTTCATTTGATTCGAACAAGGAAATCATGCCTGAACAGTTAATTGCAAATAGCGAAACGTCAGTCACGTCAAAATCGCCGACAATGCCGTCTCGGGAGAACCGTAGCGGAGTTAACAGAGTTGACGAATCGCCGACATCTCCAATAACTGAAACAGAATCTCCGTCAGCTTTCCATCCAGCAGAAGAGTCTTTGCGATTCTTGTTGTGGCACCTCAACAGTGCTAATCGGGAGAGTCGCGAATGACACGTCGCCGGTGGATCTACATAGCAACACTCGTCGTTATCGCTGCAATTTGCATTGGCCCGATTTCAAGCTGGCTTTTGCACAATGAGATCCAGCGGTCGATCGGCGTTTCGACGCACATGGATTCGCTGACAATTAAGCGTTCGAATAAGGCTTGGCTTGCTCCTAAATTTTCGCTTGCCAAAGCCGACGATCCGAACAGTCCAATTCTTCAAACTGAGCGCACTTGGTTCAACTTATCTTGGAAAAGCCTTCTAACACGGCGCCTAGATTTCACCCAAGTGATTGTAGAGAACGCCTTGATTCCTACGCCCCCAGACCGACTTCCTCAAGTCCACTTGACGAAGCGTAAGGATGACGATTCGGCAATTGTGTCAGCCCAAATCTTTCGAGAACCAAGCGAAACGAATTGGGATACGTTACTCAAAGATCTTCAAATCGAAGACGCTTCCAAGAAGCTCGAAAATAACTGGGCTACGAATTTATCCGCCGTCGAAGCAAAAGTTGCAGACATCGAACAGTCGATCTCGAAAATGCGCAACTACGCGCGGGCTCTCGACAATCCACTTCGCGACATTCAAACGCTACAGGACTCGACTCGCAGGGCAAAACAGATGCGAGAAGAGTTACCTTCGCTCGAAAACAATATCAATGAGCTTTCGCAATCACGGCTCAATGACAAGTCGCTGATAGAGCAAGCCATGACCCAAGATAAAGTCTTGATCGAAAAGCGAGTCAAAGACTGTACAGAACAGTGCCAAACGGTTTCGGATGCCTTTGTCAAATCCTTAATTTCACAACAGGTCGAATCGTTAAAAACTTACGGCGACCTTGGGGCCACCGCAGTGTCCTTGGCAGACTTTACTTATGCTAACTCGCAACGCGGTAGAGATTTTTTTGTCCACGACGCACAATCCATTCCTACTTGGCAAATCGATCGCACGTTGATTTTGGGCAGCGTTTTAATCAACGGCCAGCAGGAGTTGATACGCGGTCGCTTGGATCATTTAGTGGCCGAGAAAACCATCACCGCAAGGCCTACGACGGCTCAATTCAAGATCACCCGCGAAGATAACGACATCGTTGTTCAAGCCAGCCGATTGAAGTCCGTGACGCATCCTATCGAAACAGTCGACATCAAGCTCGTCGACAAGCCGAATTCGTCTTGGCGAGTCGATTTGCCGGACCTCCAACTGAAAGGGGTTGGCGGCAAATTGTCGACTTGGATCAACTGGGAGCGTGAAGACGAGAATTGGAAGTGTAACGTTAGTTTCCACAACAAGGGCGTTTGCCTCTCGGTTTCCGCTTCTGAGGCAGCGGTTGACCAAGACTTGATCGATCGAATGAACGCTTCGTTGACATCTACATACGATCTTGAAGTGACGGGAACGATCCTCGTCGATGCCAACGGTCAATCCCAGGGCGAACTGAAAAGCAATCTTGCTCAAGCTTTGGAAAGCGCTTTCACGGTTGCATTTTCGGACTCAATGTCCGCTCACGAGACAGCCTTCATCGCAAAGTATCAATCGCTGTACGGTGAGAGATTTGAAACTTTGGCGAGTCAAAAAGGTGATCAAGACAAGAGGGTGTTGGAGCGAATTAAAAAGCTTAACCAAGACATCGAAGAATTTTCCACCGAAGTGACGGCCCGGATCGACCCACGGAACGATAACCGTTTCTCGCGAATGCCCACACCAAACCGAATCGCGCGCTAAAGCGGCTCGCGATTGGAACCTGGAACTTGTTTTGAGCTAGTTCACTCGTTCACCGAACGCCGCGAAACAAGGGCGATGCCAGTTGATTAACGCGAACATTGGCTTCAGCGCATTCTCGACCATGCGTTTCTCATCACGCGCCAGCAATAACTGCGTTCTCCCCGCTAAGAGTATTAGTACTGCCAATCCAATTGCAGCAACTTCGGTCGAGAAAGCAATCAGCAACGGCAGGGCAAGGAAAACGACCATCGATTTTGTGAGCTCGCAGCCGTTTCGCTGCATCGACCAAATTACCAATCCCAAGTTTATGGCGCTTGCAATCGCTGTTGCCCAAACTGCGCCGTGAAGACCCCATTGTGGTATGAAAAGAAAATTGAGAACGATATTCACAACTAGTCCAATTGCAAGGCTGAATGTGATTGCTCGGGTCTTTTCCGCACACCACAGGTAGTTCTGAGCGATAAAGGTTAAGGATGTCCATACGCAACAAACCATTGCAACCGGCATCACGTCCTGTCCTAAACTGAATCGGTCTTTTAATAACAAACCGAACAGGAAGGGTGCAAACGCAATCGCGCACACCGCAAAAGCCATGAATGCTACTGCAGCAAATTTTAAGGTCGCGCGTGTCGACGCAGCAACTTGCTGTCGTCGATTACGTTCCCAGTCGGCGGATAAATAAGGCAACAACATGCCGCTAACAACTGTCGCTAAGCTGAACAGCAGCAATGGCAACAACCGAGCGGAATGAAATTGACCGATCAGTCGGTGTCCTAATCCGTTATTGTCGTCGATCAAGTACAGCAACATATACCGATCGACTACTTCAAACGAATTGACTAATAAGTTCATCGTCCACATCGAAACAGCATAGGGTAAGACCCGCCGCCACATTTCGCCAATGGATTTTGACGCAGCGAGGGGAGCATTTCCTGAGGGGCTTGTGCGCAGACTCTTGACCGCAGGGTACAACCCTAGGATGGCCGATAATCCAAAGGCGACGACGAGTCCCTGCCAACTCGGCTGAACGACGCATACGCCAATTGCCAAAACCGTAAATGCAAGCGAGTTGATCAACAGCATGGACGATACCGTCTTGGGACGTCGCAAGCCGCTTAATAACTCGACCAAGAAATTGAACCAAGTGACTCCAAGCAAGACTAGTCCAACGAGAACCATGGTGCTTCGCGAAAGCGTCTCACCAAAAGCCAATTGGCTACTGGCATTCGAAAAGTAGACGATGAAACCAAAGAACACTCCACTGCCGAGGACCGCACCG
>JANMNK010000615.1:0-3373 GCA_031373875.1 Pirellulaceae bacterium
TGAAGCGTCCCTCCGTGGTTTCCATGTGAGACAATTTTGCACACGGAGGGTCGCTTCTTTTCGCCTTCTATGTCAATCGCAATAAATCACAGCAAATAAAGCACTTACGTCAAATCCATCAACGAACTTGGCGCTGTCCAATTAAAACTTCATGCGTTCCGGGATATTTGCCAATAAGACTGCGTTGTAACCGTCCCGACATCCACCGCTCGCGTCAACTCAAAAAACAAGAACAGAACAACTCCATCGCGGCATATAAAAATCTGAGGAGCCGAGTTCGTTAGTCGCTGGTCGCTGCATGTATTGCCAAAGGGTGTTGCTCGCAGTCACCGCAAGTCGTATCTGAACGCTTGTCGCAAACTGTTGCCTGTTGCTGCAGTGGAGGACTTGGTGAAGTCTGATCCGCGCGACGACTTGCCAAAGCCCGGAGAATCTTCCTCTACCGGAAGTACAAGTCCCATGCCGCGTTTCAATCGAAAGTGCCCCCTGGCACCGACAAGTTCATCCGTCCAAACGGCCACCAGAAAACGCTACGAAAGCCGCGTTCCTCAACGCTGCGCCACGCCGGAAACTCAGCCCGCACAAACGTACCCAAAGTCAAAACCCGCTCCGCCCAAAGTCTCGCATTCGCAAAAAACTTGCCAACGCGAACGCGGATTGATACACTATCCTTCCGTCGAGCCCTCGCAGCACATTCGCCGTTCGCAAGCCACTTGTAACGATCGATCGTCCCGCTCCGTCGGCTCAGTCCAACGCCAATCTATAGGTTTTCTCGGGTCTATTTAGCTCGTGAGAAGATTGGCTGATCGCTTCGAAAACTTAGTCTAAAGCCTTCTGGAAAACTCCAGTGCGATTGTGGTAAGGTGAACTCAGATGTCTGATGCGGCTACTCAATTGATCCTAGCATTTTCCGCTTTACCCCCGAGCGAGCGCCACGCCGTGATGTTGGAACTTGCGAAAATTTCCGAGTCGGAAACTGATCTTTCTGACGAAGACCTCGCGCGCGTGGGGGATGAATTGTTTGGATTGTATGACGAAGAGGAGTCCGAACATGGCAACTCCAAGGAAGGGTGAAGTTTGGCTCGTCGATATGGGATACACTGCGAAAACGCGTCCTGCCCTTGTTGTTAGCATCGCAATAGCTGGAAATGAACGAGTAATCACTACGGTTGTTCCGCACACCACAAGTGAGCGTGGAACTCGGTTTGAAGTAAAATCAGATGTTCGCTGGCTGAAGGACGGAGTATTCGATGTGCAGGGAATTGGAACCTACCCAACAATTAAATTAATCAAAAAGCTCGGCGACTTGCCCACCGATCAATGCGAGTCTGTGGCATCGCGATTGAGACTGCTGCTCGATCTTTAGCGACATGCCCGATGAAACAAGCCGACCCCAAGCCTCTGATTGCGTCGCTACATTCATCAACACCACGCTCGGCGGCTGGCTGCGAGTTTCGTGACGACGATGTCAAGTTGTGTGGTGAGTGCATCGAGCTGGGTTAGTTCAATGTCAAGTTCGCCTTTCCCAAGTTCGTTTGCGGAGCAGTCGACAATTGGCTTGTGGAAGGAGTCGATGCGTTGGCGTCCCGTGTGCCAAGCTTTATCGCCAGCGTCAATCGTGATGCCATAATTGACGAACCAAGCACGTATGGTGCATTTCATTTTGTTGATGCGGTAGTCGAGCGTTTTACGGTACTTGACCAGGGACCGGAACTCGCGATGCTCTTCGCTGGGCATATGGACGGCTTTGAGTTCGTTCATCGATGCCATGCGACCAAGTTTGAGTGCGTCGTCCTTGTTTGAAGTTTGAAGTTTGAAGTTTGAAGTTTGAAGTTTTTAACCACAATCTCCAGTTAGTTTCGGTCGGTTGCAGCGTTCAAGAAGGTATGTTTCCGCGTGTTCGTATAAAAAAAGCAACACATCGTATTGAGTTTACCAAGGTCGAGTGCGAAAACTTTCATAGTTGTTGTCCTTTGGGTTCGGGGTTGGAAATTTTGTGACTGATAGGTCGCACTGTCTCGATCACGGGTCCAAGTCGCCAGATTGTATTCAAATGGCTCCCACCCCAAACCCAGGACTTACATTGATTCTTTCGGCCAAAGTTGGGATACGTTCCTGTTATCACGCTGTTATTCGCAACTGGCTTTATCGAGACTATTCCCATGCCTACATCCTCAAACTCGACTGCCGACGAGTTGTTCCAGCTTGAACTTGTTAATCGCAATTTGTCGTTTACAGTGACCGACGTCGGGCTCTATAAAATCCAGATCGGCCATTTCACTGCAACCGTTACTCTTGAGAACGTTCGCCGAAATTATGAACGCGACAACGACGCTGAAGCAATCTCGCGCTTTGCGAAGCAATTGGATGTCAGCATGTTCGACGGCATACCCGACTGGGAATCTGTTAAATCACATGTGCGATTCTCGATCGAACCATCTGACTACGAAACCGGCTTCGACGACACATTACACGAAATCGTAACTGACGAGTTGGTCAAGGTATTCGTGTTTACGCCCCCGGATGGGTCGCGGATTACGTGGATCACCGAGTCCATGCTGGCAGAATGGAAAGTCATGCGTGAGACTGTTGTCAGTCAGGCCAATGCAAACATGAATCAACTAGTTGCCGACACTACACTGGAGATCGAAGAAATCGACGGTGTTAAGCTGGGTATGCTTTCTACGAACGATACGCCGTTCAAGGCCTCACTCATTCTTGCTGAAGGATTCCGTGAACTCGTCAGTCCAACTCACGGTTGGCCCGTTTACGTTGTTGCACCGACTCGCGACTTCGTCTACGTCATACCTTGCAAAAATCGCGATTTCCTAGGTCGGCTCGGTGCGGTCGTTTTAGATGAGTACAATGAATCTGGCCATTCCGTTACCGCAGATGTTCTTGAAGTCGGTGATGGTGGTGTGAACGCAATAGGATCCTTCGCCCCAAAAGGCCGCTAACAAAGCCATGCACGCCGCGCACGCGATCGGGCGTTTTGACATGTAAGCCTTGCTCGCGCATGCCGAGTGATCGCTGCCGTTGAACTAAGCCGACTGCGCTTGTTTTCTCGAGGGGCTTGGGAATGTGGGCGCGCGCTAACGACGACATGCGCGACTCTTGTGGCGATGTGTTGGGTTGATTGTGGGCGATGTTCGTGGTGAGCCGATTTTAGATGCGGCTTGTAGAAAATCTTTTGAGCTTCAGTTGCATTCTGCTTGCGCCGAGTTGTCTTGTGAGCCACGGTTGTGTCGTTCGACCTGATGTTGGGTCGACTTTCATTACGCAACTTGTTCGAGGAGACTTTCTCATGACACCTTATGATCGCCGCCGTAATCCGTACATCAATCGCATGGCCCAGGACATACAGATTCGCAAT
>JANMNK010000644.1:0-2407 GCA_031373875.1 Pirellulaceae bacterium
GAGATTGCCGGTATCGATCGTGTCGGTGATGAACTTGGTTGCGACATCACCCAAGACAACGTGAGCACCACCTGGGTGATAGCTCGATGCCGAGTAAATACCCCAATCCCAGTCGTTCGCCCAACCAAACGGATTGCAAGACGCTGAGTTCGGAGGAAGAACCGTGTTCACGCCAGTAAAGGCAGATGCACCGTCAACCCAACGATTACCGCGCCATGCACCCATTTGACCCCAATAGGTATTTGGAATCATGTTGAAGCGTGCAATGTTCTTGCAAAGTTGTGGTTGGAGATGCGAATTAGTAATCCCGTTCACTACCCAACCCTGAGTTCGCTTTTCACCATCGCTGGTACCTAATTCAGCGACGAGGATCGTGCTGGAAAGGCCGTCCGTTGCATCACCAAGACGACGATTGTAACGTGCTTGGAACATACCACGGTTTGCGTTGGTCGACCAATCCCAGTGCATGCCTTCGACGGTGTCACCATAGCAGAAACCATAGTTGGTCAGTGCGACGGCCCAGTCAGCTTGTGCCGCAACACGACCTGGGTCAGATGGGCAACGAAGCGAAGCAATCTGTGTACGCCAAGGAATGAAACCACCGTTGATGGTATCCCAAGGGCATGGTCCACCTGCAGGCGAGGACAGACCATTGTGACGGCAAGCACCGTAGTCATACACAAACGTTTGCATGATCTGATTGTACAGCGGGCCTTCTTCCATGAATGGCATCAAGGAAATGAGAGCGCTAGCACGACCCATATTCGACCAGTCTGGACCGCGGCCACCAACATCGGCTGTACCCGTGACGTTGGACGGCAGCATCTTGTAGGTGGATTCGTAGTTGAGCAATGCCAATCCGACCTGACGGATATTATTCGAGCAGCTCATACGACGGGCAGCTTCACGAGCAGCCTGAACTGCGGGCAAAAGCAATCCAACCAATACACCAATGATCGCAATGACCACTAGTAGTTCTACCAGCGTGAAGCCACGCTTTCGTTTCGACATGAAAAACTCCCCCAATTTCAAAAAGAAAATGCTATTCCATTCTGTTCAATGGTGAGGGCGCACTCACCGCTCTTCCCCAACCTATGGAAATGTTCGACGCAACCTGTAAACACAATGTTGCCATCGGTGTTTCGATGCATTTCCGTAATTCACTCAAGTTGGTGAAGTTTTTTAAGCATGTCAAATTGAAGACATGAGATGCACACACTCTTTACTCGAAGATCAATGATCCTAAATTGAGAATCGATAAAGGTGTGAGGGGGGGGCAATAGTCAAGCTTTGCCTATTGCCCGTGCGTTAAGAGAAGAGTGCTTGTTGCGTGTTACCGCATGGTGCTAGCGAATCACCGGACACACGTCAAACCAAAGTCGCTTGTCATCTTGCATCCAGTTGGTTGATTCGAGGGGCCCCCACCCACCTGCTTCGTACGAAAACAAATTTGGCGTCTCGGGGCTACGCCAAGCTTCTATAAACGGATCGATGATGGTCCAAGCGGTTTCGACTTCGTCGCTTCGCGCAAACAAACTCGCATCGCCGTTGATTGCATCCAAAAGCAATCTTTCGTAAGCATCCGGAATCTCTCCTGTGCTATGATCAAATCGAAAATCAAGTTCACTCAATCGCATTCGCATTTCTTCGTTCGGCACCTTCGACTGGAAGTGCAATTGGATGCCTTCGGCTGGT
This sequence comes from Pirellulaceae bacterium, assembly GCA_031373875.1. Classification (GTDB taxonomy): domain Bacteria; phylum Planctomycetota; class Planctomycetia; order Pirellulales; family Pirellulaceae; genus JANMGV01. The sequence continues at coordinate 1,696 of JANMNK010000644.1, forward strand.
TGTATTTGGATCACAAGCCTGTTCGCTTCAGGGCAATAAGAGTCTTTTCCTTCAAACAAAATATGCGGCGGTTCGCGGAACTGAATGACGATCTGCGTGGTTCTACAACTCATAGCTTTCCCGCTACGCAAATAGAAAGGAACACCTTTCCATCGCCAGTTGTCGATAAATAATTTTATTGCCGCAAACGTCTCCGTCGGACTACCTTCGGGCACTCCCTCTTCCTCACGATAGCCTTGGTATTGACCGCGAAGACCACATTTTAGAAGGTCCTCAGTCCCAAGGTCCCGAATGGCCTGGAGCACTTTGACTTTTTCATCGCGAACGAGAGTTGCACTAAATTTCGCAGGCGCTTCCATGGCGGTGATCATGAGCAACTGCAAAAGATGGTTTTGGAACATGTCGCGCAGAACGCCTGTTTTGTCATAATAAGCCGCGCGTCGGCCAACGCGGACTTCTTCGGCAACCGTGATTTGAACGTGGTCGATGTAGTTGCGATTCCACAAAGGTTCAAAAATGGTGTTGCCGAATCGCAGCACCAAAATATTCTGTACGGTCTCTTTGCCGAGATAGTGATCGATTCGATAAATCTGGTCTTCGTCGAAAACGCGATGGATGGACTCGTTGAGCGCTTTTGCCGAACTCAAGTCGGTACCAAACGGCTTTTCAATGACCAGACGTCGCTCGCCGAGAGCTTCATCGGCCAACCCCG
>JANMNK010000649.1:0-1654 GCA_031373875.1 Pirellulaceae bacterium
AATCTTGGAACAGAAGCAGATCCGATTTTGGGAACGCAGCATCATTTTCACGAGCTGGCTTCGTTCTACGCAGGCGCTCGCCTTTCAAAGAACGTCTTTTCCGGACTTCGCGACGACAAACAAGACTATAACTACAAATTCCTCGACGATGAATCGGAAACAACCGTCGAGCCCAAGGTACCGTTTTACTCCGAACTCCTTCCATCTCAAGGCAACCCGCGACAAAGATTGGCTCAGTGGGTTACCCATCCCGACAATAAACCATTCGCGCGGTCTACGGTTAATCGCATTTGGGCGTTGATGTTCGGTCGCCCCTTGGTCGAACCGGTGGACGATATGTCGCTTAACGGTCCGTTCCCCGCCGGCCTCGAAGCGCTTGCCGACGATTTCGCAAAAAACCAATTTAACATGAAACGGCTTATCAGTCTGATCTGCGAAACAAAAGCTTTCCAACGTGACTCGCGTTCTCCAACATTTGATGTGACTGCCGAGCACGAAAATAGCTGGGCCGTTTTTCCTTTGACGCAACTGAGACCGGAGCAAGTTGCAGCGAGTATCAATCAAGCTTGCCGATTAAAAGCGATCGATGATGAAAGTTCGATCATCGCCCAAATCGAAAAATTTGGTTACGTCAACGACTTCATCAAGAACTATGGAGACCGCGGAGAAGATGAATTCAACGCTCAAAGCGTGACAATCCCTCAACGTTTGTTAGTCATGAATGGCGGACTCGTTGCCGAGCGTTCGCGAAGTAACCCATTGTTTAACGCCACCAATCGGCTTGCGAACATTGCCGAAAACGATGCGAAGGCTGTCGAATCAGCTTACTTGGCAACGCTCAACCGTCTGCCAACCGAAAATGAATCCAAAGAACTTTCGTGTTACTTGGAAGGCAAACGCGGCGAAGAGCGTGTGCAGTCCATGTCGGATATCTATTGGATTCTTTTGAACTCAACCGAATTTTTGTGGAACCACTAATTACGAAATTCTGAAGCAGTCGTTTCGATCGATTTTGCGGCTGCTGAACAGAATTTGCGCGCGATTCGTTGCTCTCCCTTAAAAGGAAATGAACCATGTGCAATCAAGACCGAACTCCGGAATGTGCCAGTTGGCATCGCATGTCGCGACGAAGAGCTTTGGGCATGGGCACGGCCCTCGCAGGATTGAGTTGGTTGACTCCGTTGGCTGAACAACTTGCCCGAACGGCCGAAACGCAACCTTCAGGCAAACGTCCTAAGTCACTCCTGATGCTTTGGCTGCAAGGCGGACCAAGCCAGCTAGAGATGTTCGATCCTCATCCTGGCACCCGCATCGGCGGACAAGTCAAAGCGATCGCGACTTCCGCCAAAGGTGTCCAAATCGCCGACACCATGCCGCTCACCGCAGAGCAAATGAAACACGCAGTCTTGATTCGGTCGATGGTCAGCAAAGAAGGCGATCACGAACGAGCAACTTACAACGTCAAAACGGGTTGGCGTCCCGATCCCACGCTGGTGCATCCGTCGATTGGCTCCATTATCTGCCATCAGACTAAGGACAACATTGAAATCCCCCGCCACGTCTCCATCCTGAGCAGCGAGTGGTTCCCTCGCGGCGGATACCTCGGCAGCGAATACGACGCTTTTCAAATTGGCGATCCGCGCGACCCGCTTCC
>JANMNK010000345.1:0-2496 GCA_031373875.1 Pirellulaceae bacterium
AACGCGACGGTTATAGACGATCCATTCGGCAATCAACAACAAGAACCCAATGGCAATCAGCCAACGCCAAAATTCGGAACGACCGCGAGTGACGGCTTTCGAGGCAGCGACATTTTCCGCACCGAGCGGTAACTCAGGGACGACATCGAGATTGCTTTCGCGAGCGGAAAACAAATTGACCGCAAACATTTCAACGGGTGATTCTCGACCGGCTACGAAGACTTGATAAATTCCTGGCAACTCAGTTTGCGTGAAAACCAGTTGACTTTGCTGACCGCGTGAGATCGTTTCTCGATTTCCATCCGGCTTCTGAATTTGAAATTGTTCGTAACGATTGGAAAGCGTCAGTCCCATTGGCTGCCCCGGCAACACAGTTTGCGCAGCGGCCGCAGTAATGCCGCCGCTTAAAAACTCGATGGCGCTGTAGACAAAAACGGGAAAGCTCCGTTTGATGGCCCAGTCCGTGTTGACTTCAGCGCCCGTATCCGTTGTCTTGATCAGCGAGAACCCTAAGACCGCGTCTTGAAAAGGCCCTCGCGGTGCGATCGAGCAAACGGGACCAATGTCCGCAGTTATCAGCACCGAGCCGCTTTCGGGTGGCTTGACAGTGCGACCTTCGACAACGCGAACAGAGCCAAGTTCCAGGAACTGCATCATGGGATGAGTCTTGTCCCAGTCGTCTAAAAATACGGGGCCTTGCGGTTCGCCGAGCGTCCAACTCGGATCTGGTGGCGAACTGCCGATGAAAAGTGTGTTTGCGTTTGGCATGACCTTGGGCGAGCACTGATCGTAGAGAATCATATCGTACGAAGCGTCTTCATTTGACTTTGCATATTCCGGAGTTTCCATAAACTCGGGAGCCTCGACACGTACGTTGGCGAGCTTTTGAATTCTCTCTGTCGCAACTGCTGTTTCGAGTGCTTTGTTGCCTGGCGTGATAACGAGCAGATTCGTCTGGCGAGATGGTCTCAGCGCCGTGACCGCCACATTGTCTACCATTAGATTGTCGGGCCGATCGATTTCGAGTCGCAATTCGCCCTCTTGAAGATCGGTCAGTTGAAAATTAACGCCGGATTCCGATTCGGGCGCGATGTTCGCTTGGGCTGCATCGAGCAGTGAACCGTTGAAATAAAGACTGGCCGTAACCGAAACGGGTTCCGTGCCTTCGTTGGACAATCTCGCAAAGGCCTCGATTTGTGTGGGCTTTTCTTCGTTGCGTTCAATGGAAAAGGCCAAAATGCTCACGTTGTCGGCGCTCGGATTCCCAATGGGAATATACTCCGCAGTCAGATTCCCTAAATCAAAATCTGCATTCGGAGGGAAGCCACCGTCGGTCATCAGAAATATTGTCGCTGGCAGTGCGTCGGCAACTTGCACGTCATTGATATCGTTAAAGCTCGCGCGGCCTGGGTTTGCCAATCCTGCTGCCGCTCGGAGTGCTTCCGACAAATCGGTTGTGCGATTGGTGGGTGCTATTGCATCCAATGCAGCCATCAGGCGTCGTTTGTCTCCCGTGAATCCTTGCTTTACGTCGGCGCGATCGGAAAACGCGAGCAACATGGCGACGTCTCCGCGATTCATGGTCGACAATTTTTCTAGCGCTTTGGCTTTCGCCACTTCAAGACGAGACGGAGATACATCGGTGGATTGCATGCTGGCCGAATTGTCGATCAAGAAAATCCAACGGCGACCGGTAAGCTGATCGCCGTTTAATCCGGGCCGAAGACAAGCGAGTATGACGAGAGCAACAAACAGCAGTTGAAGGAACAGCAACAAGTTTTGGCGAAGCCGCTGCCAAATGCTGTTCACGTGCAAATCTTCGATCGTGCGTTTCCACAAGAACGTAGACGGTACTTCTAACGGCTGCCTACGAAGCTTGAGAAAGTAAAGAACAAAGATCAAGGGCGGGATTGCCCCGAGCACCAACCATTGCCAAGCACCTAGCGAGTTCATCCAACTCATCGAATCAACCCTCGCTGGCGCAAATACTGAGCAATCAGAAGATCGGCTGCTTGGTCGCTCTGCGCGGGAACATACGTTATTGAACGACGATTGCAAAAACTCTTAGCTTGATCGACAAACGCTCCCAAGGTCTGCTGATACCGACGCAACAACTGCTGCGAAACAGTCACCTCGCGTTGATCGCCATCTTCGCAGTCGACAAGCTTTAGATCGCCCTTAATGTCCGGGTGAAGCTCCTCGGGTGACAGCAAATGGATCACATAAATGTCAAGCTCGCGAGCGACCAACAAACGCATCGCAGATTCGTAACCGGTCTTGTCCATCAAATCCGTTATCAAGACCACGATGCCTTTGCTGGTGTTGCGGATGCAGAACCGTTTGATAACATCGGTCATTGGTGGTACTTGGGTTGCTTGGACCGAAGAAACATATTGCAGGAGACGGTGCGTGCTCGCACGTCCTCGCATGATTGGAGAGTCGCCATCGAGTCCCGAAAAACGGCTGACACGAACACGGTCACCACGACACAATCCT
>JANMNK010000600.1:0-7785 GCA_031373875.1 Pirellulaceae bacterium
TGGATCTTGGGATAAAAACGCTTGTGCGAGATTTAATCAACGAACAAGAATTCGTTTAGATTGAACAGGAACCTACAGGTATTGGTCAGACCGAACTGCCCGGTGTATTCCACTAGCGACTGTAGTTCGTCATCTGTGGGCGGTCGGGACAAGGTCAACCAGCAGGCTTGAACAATTTGACCTGCAAAGTCATCCGTATGTTGGCGGAGTCGATCTGCAAATTTTTCAGCCATGCATAGACTGATCGAATCATTCATCATAGCCAGTGCTTGCAAAGCAGAATTGGATTCGCCGCGTCGATCTACTTGAATTGATGGGTCCGCACAATCGAGAGTTGTCATGAACGGTTGAGTTTGGGAACGCACGATCATCCTGTAAACACTGCGCCGCATGGTCTTGGGATCGCTGGGGTCGTGCAAATAAAATTCGTAGTGTGGAGAATGCTCGGGATGCTCGACTACGAAATCTTGATAGCTGGGCCCGCCCATTTGCCGATCGATCTGCCCCGCAGCAACCAGCATCGAATCGCGAATCGCCTCGACTTCGATTCTTCGGCGATGCATTCGCCACAGAAAACGATTGTTTGCGTCGCGTTCCTCGAACCTCGCATCGCCCGTCGACGCTTGGCGATACGTGGCACTGGTCACAATCAGCTTCTGCAACTGCTTGATGGAATGCTCGCTGTCGTCTCGCAATTCGCAAGCTAACCAATCGAGCAATTCAGGATGTGTAGGTAGACCGCCCATATGACCGAAATCATTCGGCGTATCGGCGAGACCGACACCGAAATGATAATGCCAAATTCTATTGGCAATGGAACGCCAAGTCAGACCGTTTGCATTATCGCTAATCCAGTCAGCCAGCTTGAGTCGACGCGTTGCATCATCGAGAGACTGTTCCTTGGGAAAGCTCGAGTGCGATCCTGCAAAATGCGATGGCACGTTCGGTGGAACTTCGCGAACAGGATTCTTGACGTCACCGCGCGCAAGGAGGAAAACGGGGCGGGGCTTGCCGCCATTCGCACCCGTGCCTACAAAGCTGCCGGAGCCGGTGTGGATTTTGCCGATGTAGGCCCGCTCGGAGGGAGGTAGCGTGCCTTGCTCCTGCCGAACTTGCTCCAACTGTTTTTGCGTTGCTTGCCGTGCTGCAACTACGTCCGCCGGAACCTTTCGTTGGACAAGTTCAGTCACTTGCTCCTCAAGCTGTTGGACCATGGCAGCTTCGGTCGCGGGCTCGGGATACTCGCCATCGATCAAATTTTTTGTAGACCAGCGAGTGGGTGCTTCTATGGAGTCCTTTGCTGTAACGGTGCCATATTTAGCCAAGTTCTCGCCTGCGGCATCCAGTATTTTTAATTCGGCCAAGGCAAAAATGTAATCGTTCGCGCGAGGCGCTAACTTGGTAGCAGTAAACCGAACCGCCCGCGCGCGGAACGGAATGGCTAATGCCTGCTGGGCCGCACCGGGATTTTTGAAGTCTTCGGTTGTTTTGTCCAGCAGCATGATCGGTTGAGAAAAGTCAGGGGCAAGCGAGTATTCGATCTTGAAGCGGGGAGGGAAACCAAAACCGGCACCGATCGAATTGAAATCATCGTGACAAGCGACCCACGCAAGACTGGCGATTTCTTTTTCCTCGGGTAAGTCAATCTGCACCCACTTTTCGTGGTTCGCATCGACCTCGATGGCGCTATGGAAACCGTGTGCTTCGGGAATTTTTCCCTTGGCCTGACGTGCCTTGGAAAGAGACAATTCGAGCGATGAGAGTTCTTCGCCACCCAATTCATGAAACCGCTGATCGAGCTTCTTGAGTTGTTCCTGCAACGCAGACTGTTTGGCGAGCAAGCCATCTGCTCGTTGCTGCGTTTCCGGGTCGCGATAGTATTCTTTATCCGCTCGGTCAACGGCACTAAAAACAGCTTGCAGCGCATAATATTCTTCCTGCAAAATCGGATCAAATTTATGATCGTGACATTGAGCGCAACCCACAGTGAGGCTTTGAAACGTCAGCATAGTATTTTGCACCATGTCGTCGCGATCCAAATGGCGAGCAATCTTGCCATCGATTTTTGTTTCGGGAACTTCGGCGTGACCGATGAAATCCCATGGACCTGCGGCGATAAAACCAAGCGCTTCGACTCGATCATGGGGATCTTGAGAAACGACGTCGCCCGCCAATTGCTCGCGGATAAACTGCGAGTACGGTTTATCGGAGTTGAAAGCCCGAATGACATAGTCGCGATAAGGCCATGCGTTTAGGCGAGGCTGGTCTTTGTCGTAACCGTGTGTTTCACCAAAATGCACGACATCCAACCAATGACGTGCCCAACGCTCGCCGTATGCGGGTGACGCAAGCAAGCGATCGACAAGTTCGTCGTAGGCGTTCGCTCGATCATCTTGAACAAAGGCAACAACTTCTTCCTGAGTTGGTGCCAGTCCAATCAAGTCGAAATAAACACGTCGTATCAACGTGATTCGGTCCGCTTGTTCTGCGTGATGCAATTGGTTCGCTTCGTGAGTCGCTGCGACAAAGTTATCTATGGGGTTGCGAGTCCAAATCTCGTTACCGCCGTTGACGGCAGGAATCGCTGGTCGTGTCAGAGGCTTAAACGACCACCAGTCGGTATTCAGTTCGTTCGCTCGTCGCAATTTGCGATCTTGCGGCCACGGAGCGCCGCTTTCAAGCCATGTGCGAACGGCTTTTAATTCTTGCTCGGAAAGTGGCGAACGATCTAAAGGCATTTCCGCCTTACCGTCAATCGGCGTAATTGCTTGCAATAATCGCGAATCGGCAATGAGTTCTTTATCAACAACAGGACCATTTTCTGAGCCAACCCAAAAGTCTGATTGTGTTTCAAATGATAGATCGCCCTGTCGATCATTTGAATTGTGACACTCGATACAGTGCGTTTCGAGAATAGAAACAACAGTCTCGAAAGGCACTTGAGCGCTTGCGAACTTCGCGGTGATAACACAACCAAAAAAAATCCCGACCATGTATGCAGATCGGTTGCATAAAGAAGTGAGCGAATTGACTATTTGGGACATAGGGTTTTCTTTGAAAAGTAACTTCTAGTGAAACGCGGCGAGCGTAATTCGAACTGAAAGGCCGAACAATCTCATTCTAATCGAAATGAACTCCGTAGAAGCGCGTGCCAATCGACTACAAGTCTTGTTCGCCTGTAACAGGATTGAATTTTGAAGTGAATAGTTTTGCTGAGGGGGAGCAAGCTAGAAAAACTCAATGAAAGCAGCGACTGCGCGGTTCAGTTCACGATTAGATCGCCTATCGAAAAAATTCTGGTGAAGCTATCACAATCGGTACGGCTTTTGGCTATCATACGTCTTTGTAAAAATCCTGTATCCATCTTGGTGCCCAGTCCAAATCAGTCCACAGTGATATCCCTCCATTTTTTAATACCCCTTCAGTACGGCGGCTAACAATCGAATGAGTAACTTAACGCAATCGAAAGAAGATTTTGTTGAACCGCCTGCGGGAGAGATTATGGGGCATCCGACCGGACTCTGGATGCTCTTCTCCACGGAGTTTTGGGAAAGGTTTTGTTACTATGGGATGCGAGCCTTGTTAGCAGTTTATGTAGCTGCACGATTCTTTGCTCACCTTGATGAGGCCGAAGCCAAATCGCAGGCGTCGCTGACGTACGGAGGTTATACTTCTCTCGTATACGCAACCGGAATTTTCGGGGGATTTATCGCCGACCGCATCCTTGGGTATCGCCGTTCCGTTTTTCTGGGCGGCATTCTCATGGCGGTTGGAATGTTCATGCTTCTTGCAACCCAGTTGCCTGTATTTCTAGTTGGTCTATCGATCATCATTGCCGGCAACGGATTGTTCAAACCAAATATTTCGTCCATGGTCGGAAAACTCTATCGACAGGGCGATGCCCGTCGCGATTCCGGATTCATCATTTTCTATATGGGTATCAACCTCGGAGCCTTTTTTGCTCCACTGGTTTGTGCGACTTGGATTGGAGCCACCTTCGGATACCAATATGGTTTCCTTGCGGCTGGAATCGGCATGATACTTGGTCTTTTGGTATTCCATTTCTTTGCCGGAGTTATCGGAGACGTTGGCAAACCTCCGGTAGGCAAGGAATCAATCACTTGGGTCCTCTACGTCGCAGTCGGTGCAATTGCAGTTTTGCCTTTGATTTATTTTCTCCTTAGCAAGAATGCGATCCTCGGTTACGTTCTTGTAACGTTGATGACAGCGCTAACGATTTATTTCGTATTCAGCGGGGTGCGAAGCGGCGATCGTGTTCAACGTGATCGCTATATCGCGATGCTTATCCTGTTTTTTGCAAACATTCTGTTTTGGGCACTCTTTGAACAAGCCGGGTCTTCCTTGAATTTTCTTGCAAAGGATTTTGTTGACGGACCATTTCATTTTACGCTCTTCCAGAGCTTCAACGCCTTCTTTATTGTTGCCCTAGCTCCCTTGTTTGCGATGCTTTGGCCCTGGCTCGAAAAGCGTAAGATGAATCCATCGATTCCGATGAAATTTTCATTTGCTCTATTTGGTGCTGGGCTAGGTTTCTTGATACTAGTTCTCGCGATTCGGGCGACCGATCCAGGAGAAAAAATCGCATGGACGATTCTCGCTTCGACGTATTTGATCCATACAGTAGCCGAGCTTTGCTTGTCACCGATCGGACTATCCATGGTCACCAAGCTTGCCAAGCCCCGCGAAGTGGGACTTGCGATGGGAGGTTGGTTTTTGTCGACCGCTCTCGCAAATTATTTCGCCGGAATCATCTCATCTATCGCGTCTGGAGGAGGTGCACATGGAGAAGGTGCAGGGAGTCTCGTACAATATGCGATCTCCTACAATCAGTTGTGGTGGCTTGGCGCGATCATCGGCGTAATCTTCTTCTTGGTTTCCCCGCTTGTTAATCGACTAATGCATGGCGTCAAGTAATTCGCGTTTGATAAGTGCGCGGATCAAGGACATAAGTCTCTTGAATTTTTCAAATCATTCAATTCTCTACATCAGAAATTTGCATGAATGACTGGAGATAGCTCACCATCGCAAGAACATATTTCCTTTGTTAGTCCCGACGACACTCGACCTGAATTAACAATTCGGGCAGTCATACTTGGCGTTTTGCTTGGCGTCGTGTTTGGTGCTTCGTCGCTGTATCTGCTTCTTAAAGTCGGTATGTCTGTCTCGGCGTCCGTTCCGATTGCTGTTCTGTCCATCACGGTTTTTCGTGGATTGAGTCGAGCGATTGGTTCTCGTAGGGCAACGATTCTTGAAAACAACATCGTGCAAACTGCGGGGTCGGCGGGAGAGTCGTTGGCATTCGGCGTCGGGGTGACGATGCCAGCACTGTACTTGCTCGGTTATGAGATGGATGTTGTTCGCGTCATGATGGTCTCCGTGCTTGGCGGATTGCTGGGCATATTGATGATGATCCCACTACGTCGAGCCTTTATCGTCCGGCAACATGGCAAACTCGCATATCCAGAAGGTACAGCTTGTGCAGAGGTCCTCATTGCGGGCGAGACGGGTGGAAGTAGTGCCAAGATGGTCTTCGCAGGATTCGGCATCGCTTTCCTGTATAAATTCTTGAGCAAGGCCTGTAAGTTTTGGGTCGAGGAGCCAAGCCAAAATTTATTCGCGGTCACTTCTGAAGGTACAAAGGTTGGCTTGAAAGGTGCTGCGATTTCCGGAGAACTCTCGCCCGAGTTGCTTGGCGTTGGCTATATCATCGGACCAAAAATCGCGTCGCTCATGATGTCTGGTGCGGTGCTGTCGTATTTTGTGATCGGACCGTTGATTGCAACTTTTGGCGAAAATTTGTCCGTGGCCGTGCCTCCGGCTGTTGCAAGCGGTGGGGCGGTGGATTCCGATCCTGGACTGATTCGCAACATGGGCCCGGATGACATCAAGGGAAACTATTTGCGATTTGTGGGAGCAGGAGCCGTTGCAGCGGGCGGCATCATCGGGATGTTTCGATCACTACCGTTGATATTCGCTTCGGTCCTGGCAGGCTTGCGGGACTTGCGTTCGAGTGACAAGCGGTCTCATCACATTCGTACTGAACAAGACATTCCGTTTTCGTGGGTGGTCTTTGGCTCCGTCGGGCTGATCGCAGTTTTGATGTTGGTCCCTTCACTTGGCTTTGGGTTGAACGTCCAAGGATTCATCGGCGCTTTGATGGTACTGCTATTTGGTTTTCTTTTCGTGACGGTTTCATCGCGATTAACAGGCGAAGTCGGATCGTCGTCCAATCCGATTTCTGGAATGACAATCGCGACCTTGCTGATGACGTGCTTGATATTCTGGCTGCTCGGAAGAACGGGCCCGACCGCCATGTTGACTGCGTTGACCGTGGCCGCTGTTGTTTGCATCGCGTCTTCGAATGGAGGAACGACCTCCCAAGACCTCAAGACGGGATTTCTTGTCGGCGCGACTCCGAGTCGTCAACAGATTGCGATTCTCGCTGGCACTTTATTTTCGGCGACCATCATTGGCATAACTCTCTTGGCGCTTAATGGCGCAGGCACTCACTACACGACGAAAAAACTTCCAACGGCGACGCTGAAAATCCCGGAATATTCGTTACGCGAAAAGCCCGGAAAACCTTATCAATCCGATTCGGTCGAGTATCACGTTATTCACGTCCGGAAGTCCGACGAATTGAATCCCGGTGTCGCTGCCGGTCGGTACTTGGCGGATGATCGTGGTTTGATCAAGTATCGAACGGACCTGCCAATCGATCGTCGTGAAAAAATCATGGATGACGGTGCAGACGCCCCCGAAGGCTTTGATGCACCGCAACCTCAGTTGTTTACGTCGATCATCGAAGGAATCCTCGGAGGCACTTTGGAGTGGGGATTGATTATCATCGGCGTCTTGATCGCAGTTTGCATTGAGTTGGCTGGGGTTTCCGCTTTGCCGTTTGCCGTCGGCATGTATATTCCGATTGGGGCAACGTCACCTATCTTCATTGGCGGACTGATCAAGTGGATTGCTGATAAGTTGAAAGGCACCCATTCCGCTGCTGAGCAATCGTCGGATTCAAGTTCCGGCGTGCTTCTTTCAAGCGGCTACATTGCAGGGGGGACCCTGTGCGGATTGCTGCTTGCGTTCTTTGCTTTTTTGCCGACTAAGTTCAGTAGCTCGCTGGCCGTTGGTCTCACGTTTTGGAATAACAACCCGGACTTAGCGGCACACGCTCCGCGGGCTTTGGCGGTGATTGCTTTCCTTGGCCTGTCGGCAATCTTGGTTTATGTGAGTCAAAGTAAATCCGATAGCGCAAATCCCTCGCTCGACGCTGACTTGAAAAAATAGTCTGCCCCCATTAATCGGCAAAGCGATCGACCAACTGGGAAACGGAATATTTTGCATTCGTTTTTCGCGATTGCGTGAGTCTCTTTCGTGTTCAATCCAAAGTGGGGCCTATTTAGCTCTAGTACCTTGCGATGGACGGGTTACAATCTTTGGCTCAAACATTGAGTTAAGGATTTGCAAGTATGGTAGTCAAAAAAGCTGGAAATGAAGTTGAAGTCGATGGGATGATCATTCATCTTGCTCGTCCGGAAGTGGCCGCGTTCTTGGCTTGGATTTTTCCCGGCGCCGGTCATTACTATCAAAAGCGATATGGCAAAGCAGCCATGTTCTCGATTTCGATTTTGGCGATATACATTTTAGGGATGTTTATCGGGTCAGGACGAGTCGTTTATGTATCGTGGGTTAAAGAAGATTGGCGATGGCAGTACGTTTGCCAAGCTGGAGTTGGATTGCCAGCTATGCCCGCCCTGC
>JANMNK010000701.1:0-2537 GCA_031373875.1 Pirellulaceae bacterium
AGTCGGGGCGAACGTTCCAAACCACAAACCGGGCATGCGAGTTTGGGGCAGCAATCAAGGTTTATTAGGTCGACAAGGTAGCTTTGCCGAATTTGTTGCAGCCGACGCAAATTTGGTTTACCCAACCCCGGCCGGAGTCGCCGACAAAGATGTTGCGGCAAGTGCCTTGGTTGGCATCACCGCATACCTGGGACTTTTCAGTCGAGCTAAATTACAACCGAATGAAACCATCTTTATTCGAGGTGGTACCGGCGGCGTCGGTGCAATGGTCCTGCAAATGGCTCGAGCTGCGGGGGCTCGCGTTATAACAACTGCTGGCTCACCCGAGAAAGCCCAACGCTGTCGTGAGCTTGGTGCGGACCATGTCATTGAATACAACAAAGAAGACATCGCGGAGTCGATAAAGAAGTACGCTCCAAACGGTGTGAACGTCTTCTGGGAAACGCTTCGTGAACCGGATTTCGATTTCGCAGTGGCTTCGATGGCTGAGCGAGCAAGAATGATCCTAATGGCCGGACGCGACGCGCGACCAGCTTTTCCAGTAGGACCGTTTTACGTTAAAGGATGCTCTCTGCTCGGCTTTGTCATGTTCAAAGCTAGCCCGGCCGAACAACAGCAAGCGGCCGAAGCGATCAATGATTGGTTTGTGTCGGGCGCGCTGTTAGCTCAAATCGATCGCGTCATGCACTTGTCCCAAGCAGCCGAAGCGCATCGATTGCAAGAGCAAAGCACCGTTCAAAAATCCGGCGCATTGGCTGGCAAGCTCGTGTTGACGATCGAGTAATTTTTTTCGCGATCGCAACGCACGGTAAGCAACGAAAACGGGGATTCGCAGTTGGGCCAATTTCAAATCGACAGCTTGGACGACCCGCGCCTCGAGCCCTACCTGCACCTCCGCAGTCGCAACTTGACGCGATGGAGCGGTCGATTCATCGCCGAAAGCCGCCCGTTGGTCAAACGACTGCTTGCCAGTGACTACCAAGTCGAGTCGGTGCTGGTCGATCAAGAATATGCCGAGGAGTCGACCGCTTGGATTCCGGATGATATCACGACCTACGTCGTCCCACATCACTTGATCGATGAGCTACTTGGTTTCAATTTTCATCGAGGCTTTCTGGGATGTGGTTTGCGAAAACCGCTAAGGCAAGCAACTGACGTTTTACGACTGAACGATCGGGATGTCCGATGGACTTCGGTACTGGCGCTTGGCATTCAAGACCCTGAGAACTTGGGCGTAATCATAAGAACATGCGCGGGGCTTGGGATTCGCAAAGTCTTTATCGGTCCCGGTACAGCAGATCCGCTATCGCGTCGAGTGTTGCGAGTATCGATGGGCGCGGCTTTAAAAGTTGACTTGATCGATTGCCCAAACGTTGCAGAATTCTTGGAGGTCGCCAAGCAACAGAACGTCCACACAATTGCCACTAGTCTTCAAATGCCGTCAACCGAAGTCACCGCTGTCACTCGTAGCGGCCCGTCTGTGGTGCTATTTGGAAACGAAGCGTACGGATTGCCAGAATTCATTCAAACCACGGCGGACCAACGCGTGAACATTCGCATGGAACTGAACACCGACTCCCTGAACGTCAGCGTTGCCGCTGGTATCGTCCTTCACTATCTTGTGCGAATCGCAAAGTAACTATACGCCGCGCGGTCAGAAATGAGGGACGTGTTGTTGAATGTGCCGCAAGGCGCTAGCTGCGGTTTGTGCATTCAGTCAGCACCGGCGGCTAGCGCCCAATGCCGCTCATGGCGATTGTTGCAGGACTGCTCTAATGACTAAATATTGCAAAACCGGTGGCTAGCGCCACGCCGCTCAGTTGGCTGGGTATACGCGGCTGGCGTTTAGGTTTTTCGATCTTGGCCGTCGATCACGTAGGCGACTATTTGTTGCAGATCTTCCTCAGTTCGAATCCATTCACAATCGCCACCTCTTGTCCAAATCTTCTCTTGCGAGATCGTTTCTGGTGGTTGTCGCAAAACGCGTGTGGCATTCGCTTTCAACTGGTCGCGAACGATTTGCGGTTTGTGGTTCGGCGCGAATACGACGACATGAATATGATTAGATCTGGCGTTGATCGCCAGCAATTTCCAAGAACGAATTTGTGCATGCTCGCGACAAACGAATTCGATTTTAGATCGCTGAAGAACGGAAAGTTCGATCGGCGGATAAAGCATCTGTTCTCTGCACCAGTCTACTAGCAAAGGCTGCGGATCCATTGCGCCGCAGCCCGTTTTTCGCCATCCACGAGAATCGCCAGGTAGCCAATTCCCATACGTCGTCCACGTAATGAAGTAGCCAAAATTATCGAGATTCATAACGGATCTCGTTATAAACTGAGCGATAGGGCGCTAGCCCTCGGTAGGTCGCAAGCGCCGTTGTTAGCTGAAACCGGGATTGTAGAATTGGGATCGCGTTGTGTCGAGTAAAGATTGCGAAACCGGTGGCTAGCGCCACGCCGCTCAGTTGGCTGGGTATACGCGGCTGGCGTTTAGGTTTTTCGATCTTGGCCGTCGATCACGTAGGCGACTATTTG
>JANMNK010000705.1:0-2469 GCA_031373875.1 Pirellulaceae bacterium
CTGTCGAATCTTTAACGCCCTCTTTTTCACCGGGCTGCATCGTTCCCGAGCCATTCAATGCAGGAGCGTTTGCGATACTTCCTGGAACAGGGCGGTCGCCTTGTAGTTGTTTTTTAACGTCGGCGAAAAAGACACCGTCAAAGTCAGATTCTTTAAGCACCGGCGGTTTGGCTCGAGGTGGTCGTCGTTTCAACTGTTGGGCCGCAACAAATGGGCATGCCAAGAATACCAACGCTAACGCCGCAATCGCAGCGACTCGGCGCGAATTACCAATCGATCGATCTTCCAAACCTTTTAAATTCCTCATGCGATCTCCCGAAAGTCGCTGTTATAATGATCCACCGCCCAAAGGATGCGTTAACTCCACGTCGCGACGCAACCGCGCGACTAAGCCGCAGACCGTTCCTACTATCCTAATTCGACTTGTCATTTTTTGCGACTACACGCGTTCATCTACTCAGCATGACTCATAATTTTCCGAAAAACTGGCCCGACAAATTGACCCGAGGAAAGGGTTTGAGTGACACGCCTTATCAATTGTCCGTAAGTCGCCGTGCGATGGCGTGCCAGTTTGAAGTCATTGTCAACGCTGGCCAACCCCCTCATGCTACCGAAATCGCCATCCAAGCACTCGATTGCATTTCACAGCTAGAACAAGTCCTCAGCGTTTACATTCCGGACAGCGAAGTCAGTCGGCTGAACGCAAACTGTTATCCGAATCCGTGCCGAACCTCCTATGACGTCTTCAATCTTTTGTCATTGGCTCTGCAATTACACGCGGACACGGAAGGAGCATTCGAAATCACGGCCGCCAGTCTTTCCGAAGCGTGGGGCTTTATACGACGTGAAGGACGGATGCCGAGTGAGTCGGAGATCGCCACCGCGTTGGATCAATGCGGTTCGCAACATATTCAATTGGACGCGGCCAACCGCCAAGTACAATTTCTTCGGAAAGGACTTCGCATCAACACCGGTGGAATCGGAAAAGGATTCGCCATCGATCGTGCTACTGCAATTCTGCGAGTCGGAGGCGTCAACGACTTTTGCATTCACGGCGGACTCAGCAGTGTGACCGCTTACGGCAACCGCATGGACCATTCCCCCGATGACGGTTGGCGCATTGCTGTTCGCCATCCAACTCAACCTCAGTTTGTCTTGGGAGGAATTTGCCTCCGAAACAAATCACTCGGAACAAGTGGCCCTGCGAATCAATTCTTTTACTTTGCAGGTAAACGTTACGGTCACATCATCGACCCGCGCACGGGTTGGCCTGCTTCAGGCCTGTTGAGCACGACCGTCTTGGCACCCACCGCTGCGTCTGCAGATGCCTTAGCGACAGGGTTGTATGTGCTTGGACTCAAAGGAGCGTTACGTTATTGTGAGTCACATCCTGAAGTCGGTTTGATTGCACTTGCACCCGGCCAACGGGAAGGGGAAATCGATATCCACACTGCCAATCTCAGTCCGGGTGAATGGATTGATGAGCGACCGAATTGAGACCGAATTGACATTAGCTCATTTGCATTTGATCAAAACAGATGATGGCTCGATTACGCTTAAAGATCAACTGCTTGACGAGTCCTATCGCAGCGAATGCGGTGCGGCTATTGAATCGTTCCACGTGTACTTGAAGAATAGCGGCATATGCGATCGGCTCTTACGAGTCCACGCCGCGCACGAAGAAAACTTGCCGTTGCGGATTCTAGAGTACGGCTTCGGAACGGGACTCAATTATCTGCTCACGGCATCTATGGCCGCAACGCACCGAAAATGCATAGAATACGTGGGGCTGGAGAAACTGCTGCTGCCTGCGACCGTGTTGGAGCCACTCCATCTTGATCAAAGCGCGCAGCAATGCGCCAAATTTATCAGCCTCTGCGGTCCTTTAGAAATCAGAAAGAACTGGACATCGCTTCTCGATTGGCGAGGTTCACTCGCAGAAAGCCCGCTCCCAGGCGTCTATTCGTACGAATCAGAATTCGTTGACTTAGAAATAGTTGTCGGCCCAGCTCAATTTCTACCCGCCACCAAGTTTGCTCTGTTTGATGCAGTCTACTTTGATCCGTTCAGCCCCAAGTCGTCTCCGGATTTATGGAATGAAGCAGTTTTTAAGCAAGCTTTCCATGCCCTCAAACCCGGCGGTACGTTGACAACCTATTGTGTCGCGGGGGCGGTACGCAGAGCACTAACGAATGCGAACTTTCAAGTCCACCGACTACCCGGCCCTCCCGCCGGGAAACGACAAGTACTTTTGGCCGTTCGGCCCGACGATTAAATCCTGTAAGCGATGACTTAAGAACTCGGTCTTACGGAAAATCGATTTAGGCTACACGGCCAAAGTAAAATTTGCCGCAACTAGTGCGGCTACGCCAACCATCCACGGTTTCGTCTGAAATCCAGTTGTGTTCTCCACTACTTGGCATTCTGGACAGTAAGCTGATGATGAATCGACAAGTCGCGATACGGCCA
>JANMNK010000772.1:0-3852 GCA_031373875.1 Pirellulaceae bacterium
GTGTCCTCAGTTTCACCCGATCGATGCGAAATGATGGCCGTATATCCGGCGTTCCTTGCCATTTCTACAGCATCAATGGTCTCGGAAAGAGTTCCTATTTGATTTACTTTGACTAGGATCGAATTGGCAACTCCTCGATCAATTCCCTCGCGAAGCCGATTTGTGTTGGTGACGAACAAATCATCTCCGACTAATTGGACGCTTCCATTCAATCTTTGGTCTAATGACTTCCAAGAATCCCACTCATCTTCGCCGCAACCATCTTCTAAGGATAGAATCGGATAACGGTTACACCAGTCCACCCAATAGTCGATCATTTCATCCGGAGCAAGATTTTTCTTATCTACGCTTAGTTCGTATCGGCCCTGTTTAAAAAAGACACTCGCTGCAGGGTCCAGCGCGAAATAGATATCGTCTCCAAGTCTATAGCCAGCTTTTTCCACCGCTTGAGAAATCAGTTTTAGCGCCGCTTCGTTGTCTTCAAGATGAGGCGAGAATCCTCCTTCGTCCCCAATATTTGTTGATAAACCACGATCCTTTAGCACCGTCTTGAGTGTATGGTAAATCTCGGAACACATTTCGAGTGCGTGCGCAAACGTTGATGCGCCTACCGGTACAATCATGAATTCTTGAAAGTCGCTTCCGCCTAGTGCGTGCATTCCACCATTGAGAATGTTCATCATGGGTACGGGCATACAGTGCGAGTTCGGGCCTCCCAGGTATCGCCAGAGTGGAAGATTCAGAAAAGCAGCTGCAGCCTTTGCGTTAGCCAATGACACTGCGAGCAACGCGTTCGCACCCAGCTTTGTTTTCTTAGTTGTACCATCGAGCGCAA
Organism: Pirellulaceae bacterium; assembly: GCA_031373875.1. Classification (GTDB taxonomy): domain Bacteria; phylum Planctomycetota; class Planctomycetia; order Pirellulales; family Pirellulaceae; genus JANMGV01. The sequence goes on from JANMNK010000772.1 coordinate 836, forward strand.
TCATGCTTGCATCAATTGCCCGTTGTTGCATTGCATCCGCACCCTTTAGATTATCGAGTATCGCAGTGCCAATATTCTCGATTGCTTTCAGGACTCCTTTTCCCCCAAAACGCTTAGGGTCGCCATCGCGAAGTTCGGCAGCCTCATGCGCACCCAACGATGCTCCCGATGGGACGGAGGCTCTACCCATTGCGCCACCTCTAAGAAATACGTCGGCTTGGACCGTGGGATTGCCTCGCGAATCCAATATCTCACGAGCTTTAATTGATTCGATTTGCGACATCATTGCCTAAGACTCCAAAGGTACTCAACATTACGAAATTTGCATTAGCGGCCAAGTGGATGCGTCAAGATTGGCGCACTAGACTTGGTGGATTCCGACTCCGACCGGGATACCTCGAGAAATAGTGTAGTCTGGTGGTTCGATTGGCCTAGGCCCGCTCGCTGTCTCGGCGTTGGAGAGCCAATTGAGATTCACTCAATACAATCTAAATACAGTTGAATTCGGCCTAGGCGTCTTTGAAAGGTATGCAGCGCCTTCCAAAGAAATCGATGAAAATAGCCTTCTCGTGAATTCCTCATCGTCCATGGGTGTATAGCTGAGTGGGGGACGCATTGTTCCACTGACTTGAGCCTGTAGAAGGATGGAGTAACAAGCACGTCCGGTTCTGCGAGTAGCACACTCCTCGAACGTCCAAGGATAAAATATTGTGACACGACACCGGGGAAACCCGTGGCAAACAGCGAACACAAACCGTAACCTAAAGCTGAAAGTATTTTGCTCTACTCGCCCGAACTCACGGATCGGCAGTTTCCTGATGGTAAGTTTTCTGGCCGCGTCATCGGTGACCGCGGTCGACTATGAAGTCCTGGGTTTGCAAGTGGGGTGGGTCACTGGTTTTGGGGGTTTTTGGTTTTGTACATGATTTGATTACCCGGGGCTTGGTTAGTGAGCTTCGAGGAAGTGATCTATATTCGTAACACTACTGCTTAGGCCAAGGAGGGTTGATTAGGCGACTACCTTCCTTGGCGGCGGGCGCAATCTGAAGAGCATCAAGGCAATAACTCGAAATAAAATCGTTGAGGTAACTGAATGAACCAAGCTTCCATGACTTCCAAGTCGGCCTGGTGTTTTTTGAACTCAGTTTCCAGGTAGTTTCAGTCGGTTCCAGCTTTCAGGAACGTATGTTTGCAGGTTTTCGAATCGAAAAAGCAGCACCTCGTATTGAATAAGCCCTGATCGAGTGCGAGAATTTTCATAGTTATTGTCCTTTGGGTTTGGGGTTGGAAATTTTGTGACTGAGAGGTCTCACTGTCTTGATCACGGTTCCGAGTCGCCAGATTGTATTCAAATGGCTCCCACCTCAAACCCAGGACTTACATGGATTCTTTATCCCAGAAGGTTTGCTCGCAAAGACCCGCAATGAACCTGATCCTGATGCTCGAAGACGATCTTGAACGCATCCAGCGATTCACGGCAATTGTGAAACGCAACCATCCATTCGCGTCGTTGAACGTATCGAGAACAGCGTTCGAATTCAAAGCTGCTTACGGGGCACTGCATTTGCCACCGGACATCATATGTCTTGATCACGACCTTTTTGCGGATTTGCCGGATGATCCCGACCCGGGAGACGGCCGAGAGATTGCGAATTTTCTCGCAACACGCTTAACAAGGTGTCCAGTGCTTATACACTCCAGCAATTCCGTCGCTGCAGACGCGATGCTTTATGATTTGCGTGACGCTGGATGGACGGTCGATCGAATCGCTCCGATTGGTCACGACTGGATTGAAAACTATTGGTACCCAAACGTTTGTGATATGATTGAACGCGGAAATGATCTTGCAAATCAAATTGAAATCGGGTAACAAACCATAGGTCACGAAGTGCTCGATCAGCCGTTTTGACGTGCGTTGAGTCAACGCAACTGAGCGCGGTGAACCCTGCCGTTTGTCCAGAGAGAATAATCTTGGATTCCCAACAGCCTGCCCAATTGAGTTGCCCAAACTGCTACTCAATGCTCGAAGAAGATGACGTACTTTGCCTCAACTGCGGATACCATCGCAAACTAAAGAGAAAGATTAGCGGTGAGACTGGTTCAATTGCATTTTCGGCCAATCCTTACGAGGCTCCCCAGATCGGTTCTTTACCGATTAGCGATGGCGAGACACTGGACTGGTTCTTTTCAATCGAAGGAAGAGTCTCTCGGCTCCCATGGTGCGCGGTACAACTTGCATACTACATCCAATTGTTTATTTTATTTCTTCTCCATAGATGGCAAGTGATTCCCGAATGGCTTGCTCTTGCCGTATTTTTTCTATTGGCTTGGGTCTCGATTGTGATTCAAGTGAAGAGGTGGCATGATCTCGACAAATCGGGATTTTGGTGCTTCATCCATCTTATGCCTTTTTTCGGAACGCTGTTCGCCTGGATAGACTTGGGTCTGGAACGTGGCACAATCGGATTCAATCAATATGGGGCCGATCCGACAAGCTATTCCACAGATTTACAGAACTGACCCGATTTAATTTTGGCGGAAATCGGGTAAGCACATCCATCGCTTCCGCCCCCTCACGGCACCCAGCATGCCTCGCAACTCGATTCGGCGGGTATACTGGGGTGGGTGTGGCACGAAGTCTCGTGTCAGCGCAACTTATGGTCTCAAATCGGTATCAAAATGATTGCTGCAATGCGTGGCGCAATTGACAACCTATACGCGACTTTCGTGCACTATCGAATCGGCGACGATTTTAACGGGTGTGATTGTTGTGTCGGCCCCCAACACTCAGCGAGACTTGCTGCTCCTCCAATCCGCGACTTGACCTACGAGGATCTCGAACGCTATTCCCGCAAAGCCATTTCAACATGGGGCAACGTTCAACACTTCAAGCACTTCCTACCACGCCTGCTAGAACTATCGATTGAGCATCGTGACGACTTTCTCGATCTCGCCGTTGTGTTCGGCAAACTCAAATACGCGCAATTCGATTCGTGGCCCCAACGCGAACGAGACGC
>JANMNK010000619.1:0-2009 GCA_031373875.1 Pirellulaceae bacterium
TGGGCGAATTTCCTTGGCCATGGGCTGATTTTCACTGCGCCAAGAGATATTATTTGAGTAAACGCACGCGTAACCGGAATCACAGGCACCCGCAGAACGGCCTTCCTCGGTTCCCAATTCGATCGAAGCCAATCGCGTGTCACGTCCGTAGATATCGGCAGCAACTTGGTCAACACTTCGACCGACGCGAATTTTGCTGCCCGCGGTTTTGAACGGATGAGCTCCCGTGAGAAACGCCGCCGCAGATCGTGCGTGATCGCCTGGCCCATCTCCCAAAGCTGCTGCATTGTTCTGTGCCAGCCCACGAAATACGCAAAGGTCATTTCGAATATCAGCAAGGGGTTCGAGACTGGGGGTTAGCGGCCAATTCGTTTCGTCGCCGTCGGGGAGCCACCGCGCGGCATTCGTACCGTTGGGGAAAAACACCCAAGCCATCCGAATCGGTGCTGGAGCGGAGGCTTGGCAAGCCGCAAGAATGGTCTTCGCATGCATCGCATTGAGTAAAGGCAATCCGAGTGCAACTCCAGCACCTCGCAACATCGTTCGCCGACTAATCTGTCTATTAGGCATCGGTTATTCCTCTTGATTATCGTTTGCAAGCAAAAATGGTTCGCTTTGAATTACAGCTTCGAAAAACGAAATGATTTGAAACTCGTTCGATTCCGCTTTCTTGACAATATCGTCGATCGCACATTGATCGGCAGCATTTAAACCCCGACCGATTGCGTAAGTGAGCAATTTAGCGGCAAAATGCCGAGCCATTTTTCTTTTGTCTAATGATAATTGCTCGACAAGCTGCGGTGCACCCGTAAATTGGCTACCGTTTGACAACTGTCCGGATGCGACAATCGGGGTTCCGTTATCTTCGTCTCTCCATCGGCCAATAGAATCAAAGTTTTCCAAGCCGAGTCCAATTGGGTCCATCACTTTGTGGCAGCTTGCACAGCTCGGATTGCTTCGATGGATTTCGAGCTGTTCGCGAAGGGAGATATTGGAATGATCTTTGGAAGTCGCTTCTAGCGGAGGCACGCCCGGCGGCGCTGGCGGAGGTGGATCACCAATGATGCTTTCCAAAACCCATTTGCCTCGCTTAACGGGGCTTGTTCGCGTAGCATTGGATGTCATCGCTAGAATGGAAGCTTGCGTGAGTATGCCTCGCCGATTTTCCGGTAGTGAAACACGAATCCATTTTTCTTCGTCGATAAATCTCCGTTGACTATCACGCCGTCCAGGGTTTCCGCGTCCACGAATGTACATATCTTCAATTTTTTTGCCTTCAAATTCCATTCCGTACAACTCCGCCATCCTCGGATTGATAAAAGTAAAATCCGTCGTCAGCAAATCTGTAAGCGTGCCGTTATTCCGCGTCAGTTCCATGCACATCAGTTCTGTTTCCTTCATCATGGCCGCACGTAATCGTTCAGACCAAAGAGGGAAAAGTTTTGGATCTGGCGTGACATTGGCTAAGTTACGAAGTCCTAGCCACTGCGAAAAAAATCCGTGAAAGATTGCTGAAGAGCGATCGTCAGAGAGCATTCTTCTTAGGTGCTCTTGAAGAGCTTGCTGATCGGCAAGCTTGCCGTTCGCGGCGTCTTGTCTAAGCTGTTCGTCAGGAGTTGACGACCATAGAAAGTAGGAAAGCCGCGTCGCGATATCGAAGCTGCCAAGTTGCCGAACGCCTGGACGAATGACAGGCCCGTTCGCTTGTTCGATTCGAAATAAAAATGCTGGTGAAACAAGGACAGATTGCAATCCGTAACGAACTGCTTCAGGGAATGACACATCGAGTTTCAACGCTTCGTCGACAATCGACAAAACTCTCTCGACTTCATGCAGTTCTGGAGGACGGCGGTAAGCTTTAGCTAGAAATTCGCGAAAGATCGTCTCGGCGGCAGTGTGCGGCGACGCTGTTTCGCTGGGCTCTGCAATCATGATCGATTGATGGGATTTTGGAAAAGCTGGATTGCCTTCCCGTGGACCTTCAATGGAAATGTACTCGATAAAAAGTC
>JANMNK010000875.1:0-2117 GCA_031373875.1 Pirellulaceae bacterium
GTACGAGTACGAGCAAAGCATTGGACCGAAGTTTTCGATCGAGAGTTTATGACTTGTGTTGAGTCTTCTCAATGCAATCTGGCTTGCTAATCGAAATAGTCCAAATCTTTCTCGAACCCACGACGTTTTCGCGCAAAGACGGGTCGACCGGGATTCTTAAACTCAATCGCGGCGCGACGTCTCGCAGCGAAACTGTTCGATCGACGCGCAGCCCAAATTCACTGAGGTAGCGTTCGACGCAAACATTGGATTGAAAGGGGCTGCTGGCTATGATCGTTCGACCGGTTAATTCAAATACTTTGCGGACACTCCGAGACACCCCCGGGTGACTAGCGAAGAGTTCGTTCTGGTTCTGTTGCGTAACGAGATCAGTTATCCAAGTCGCATTGCGACCACGGGACAGCAGAGTGACCATGTTTTCGAAAAACTTTGTCAATTCGTTGTTGGTAAAGTACAGCAGCAAGCCCTCGGTTACGATGGTGAATGGCATATGCGTATCGATCGAATTGAGCGCCTCGAGCAGGCTGTGGCGGTCGAGCACATCGGTGGCACAATAATGCAGCACACCGCGATTTTCAGATGCATTGGCCATGAGTGAATTTCTCACCATTTTTGCTTTTCGAATCATCAAGTGCGGCAGGTCCGATTCAATATAAATCGTGCCCGGGCTCATCTGCGACCATTGATATCCGCGAGGCGACACGCCTGCAGCAAATTCGATAATTTGGCAAGCCGAACCCGATGCCATACCTATCGCCGCGTTCATCGCGTGATAACGACTTTGGAACAGGGCAGCCATCGCGACCTGCGTTTCGGCATCGGTGATACCCAATTGTTCCAATGTAGCGGCCCCTTCCTGCCTCAACAGTTCATCACCCTCGAACTGCAGCGATTGGTCGAGGCCACGCAAGTATGCGACAACCTTGGCCGTGGGACTGACCGGATCAAAGGTTGAGTTATCTCGCTTGGCGTCGTGTAGCAGAGAGGGTTGAATACTGAATCGCAACTGACGCGTCGACGCACGAACAGCGGACGGCAAGCGAGCTTCAGCCGTCAAATAGGAATCAATTGGAGATTGATTGGACGCAACGTCATCAACATTCCCTAACTGCTCGTGATGCTTGCGCACCAAATGCTGTAGTTGTTGTAAGCCGCGGAGCCTGCAGTTTTGCTCGTCGAGTGAAAGAGATGCGGCGTGGTCCCAGCTCGACAGGGCGTCGAGTTCAATGAAAAACCAATCCTTCACAGGATCTTGCAACGAAAGCTGGTCAATCAGTTGTTCAATTTCTGCTACATGGCAAGCTAATTGTTGTTTGAGGCATAGTTGAGTCATTACGATTCATAACTCCATAATCAGCGCAACGAGCGCCCCATCCAATTGAATTTCCCTGATCAAGTACCTCGCGACTATTCTGACGGTAACGGTTCAAAGTTTGGCTTTTCAGCCAACGGGATTCCATTCCATATTTTAACCGAACAATCGCCCCCCGCCGTTGCCAAGCGAGTACCATCGGGACTGAACGCGACTCCAAAAACGGGGCCTGTCTCAGCAGATATCGTTAAGAGCTCTTCGCCTATGGCTGTATCCCAGAGTTTGAATTCGCCTGGAAAGCGACGGTTATTACGCACGCCACCGGCTGATACGAGCCTGGTTCCCGAAGGATTAAAACCTATCGACCATACGGAGCTACGGTGCCCTTCCAAATCAAAGACCTTCTGCCAGTTTGCTGTGCTCCAAACCTGGACTCTGCCTAAGATAGAACCTTTGTTTTGGTACATTCCCGTGGCCGCAGCCAACAATTCGCCATTCGGGCTGAACGATAAGCACCAAACATCTAAGGGCAGGTTTTCCTCAAATACAGCTCGACCTGTTTCAACGTCACAGACACGAATCGTACCGCGATTAAAAGAAAGTAAGCCATTCGATGGTCCTCCCGAGCCGGCGGCAACAAGCTTTGCATCTGGGCTGATAGCAACGCTGGACGCAAAGCGTGGCATATCGATTGATTGGACTAAATCGCCTGTTGCAGTGTTGTGGATCGCGAGCAATTTTACGCCGTCTGTTAATGCGACGAACAATTCATCCTTACTGATGGCGCATGCACGGGGCATTTTAC